>CANGCI010000051.1 GCA_947451995.1 Comamonadaceae bacterium
CTCGTGGGAGTTGTTTTGTACAACTTTTGGACAGCACGTCAAAATGCACCGAGGCAAGCTGAACCAGATTCTGCCGCGCAAGACCCAGGCCTTCAAATTCGCGAGCCTGACCCATCCGGTGGCCCCAAGGATCCCAGCTTTTTGGACGATGCGCTGGATGTTTTGCCTGTCCCGGATAAAAAACCACCTTTGGATGCGCTGATCGACGTCATAGCCCCCATTGAAGTCGACGCGGCAGTGTCTGGCGATGCAGCCTTGGCAGCCTTGCCTGCCACCCGCCGTGTCGGAACAAAGCCATTTGCCGTTGAAGGCCTGAGTGACACCAGTGGTGAATGGGAGACCCCTGTTGCAGGCCGCCGATATCACTCATTTCAAGCGGGTGTGCAATTGGCCAATCGCGTGGGCCCCTTGAACGAAATCGAATTTTCTGAATTCGTCATCAAAGCCCAAGCTTTTGCCGACGCCATCAATGGTGCCCCTGAGTTTCCAGACATGTTGGAAGAGGTGGCACGTGGGCGTGAATTGGATCAATTTGCCAGTGAGCATGACGCGCAACTGAGCTTCACCATTTGTGCAACGTCATCTGCTTGGAGTCCTGGTTACATCCAACAGCATGCTGCGCGATGGGGTTTTGTGGCGGGCGTCATTCCTGGACGCATGGTGTTGGCTGCGCCTGTACAAGGCTTGCCACCCATTTTGTCTTTGTCCTTTGATTCTCAGGCTGCCATGGCCGATGACCCTGCCTTGTCTGCCATTCGCGAGTTCACATTGAGCTTGGATGTGCCGCAAGTGCCACGCGATGAGCATGCGTTTGCGCGCTTGCGTGAGGCAGCCCGCATCTTGGGGAATGAAATGGATGGCGTGATCACCGACGGTGCAGGACACGCATTAACTGACGATGACTTGAACGCCATTGCAGCCGACTTGGAGCAACTGTATGACGCCCTCGATCAGCGAGAGCTTTCTGCAGGTTCGCCTCAAGCACGACGCTTGTTCTCCTAAGCATTTGCGTTTTTGCCCCTCTGACTCGGCATGCTTAGATCGTGAATCTAGATTTATTTGCAGATCCCAATGATGGCAAAGCGTCACCTGCTGCGGATGTCGCTGAGCAAGCAGCGGACTTAAGAAGACAGCTTCACCATCACGCGCATTGCTATTACACCCTCGATGCGCCCGAGGTGCCTGATGCTGAATACGATCGTTTGTTTCGTGCGTTGCAAGCTCTGGAGTCTGCGCACCCCCATTTGAGGACACCCGATTCACCGACCCAACGCGTCGGTGGCGCTGTGTTGCCTGAATTTCAGTCCGTTCGCCATCAAGTGCCTATGCTGAGCATTCGCACAGAGACCGATACTGAATCTAGCGGCGCCATTGCTTTTGATACGCGAGTGCGAAAAGAGCTGGCCCTGAGCGATGCCGATCCTGCAGTTGACTATGTTGCCGAATTGAAGTTTGATGGCTTGGCCATGAGCTTGCGTTACGAGCATGGTGTGCTTGTTCAAGGCGCCACTCGCGGTGATGGTGAGTTTGGTGAAGATGTGACGCACAACATTCGAACCATCGGTCAAATACCTTTGCAACTGCCATCAGACGTTCCAGATGTTTTGGAAGTTCGTGGCGAGGTTTACATGCGCCGTGATGACTTTGAGTCCTTGAATGAGCGGCAGCGTCAAAAAATTGCGGAAGGTGCCAAAGGGGAGAAAACGTTTGTCAATCCACGCAATGCAGCTGCAGGGGCTGTTCGCCAGTTGGACTCCAACATCGCTGCACAGCGTCCTTTGAGTTTTTTTGCGTATGGTTTGGGCGAGGTTAATGAGGGCTCGTCAGCATTTCAAGCCTTTCAAACGCACTATGAATTGCTTCAAAGCCTAAAACGCTGGGGCTTTCCTGTCGCAGAACAAACGCGCTGCGTTCAAGGCGCGGAAGGTTTGATTGAATTTCATGCGCAAATTGCCGCTGAAAGAGATGCCTTGCCCTATGACATTGATGGCGTGGTTTACAAAGTTAATTCTCTTGGGCTTCAAGCGCAGTTGGGATTTGTGACGCGCGAGCCCCGATGGGCTGTAGCGCACAAGTACCCAGCCCAAGAAGAGATGACACTGGTATTGGACATTGATGTCCAAGTGGGACGCACTGGCAAGTTAACACCCGTCGCCAAATTGGCCCCCGTGTTTGTGGGTGGTGTCACTGTGACCAACGCAACCTTGCACAATGAAGATGAAGCCCGTCGCAAAGATGTGCGAATAGGTGATACGGTCATTGTTCGCCGTGCGGGGGATGTGATTCCTGAGGTGGTTAGCGTGGTCTTGGACCAGCGCAAGCCCGAAGCGCTGGTATTCACCATGCCCAAAATTTGCCCCGTTTGCGGCAGTCCTGCATTGCGGGATGAGGGCGAAGCCGATTACCGTTGCAATGGCGGATTGTTTTGCAAAGCTCAGCAAAAACAGGCCTTCTTGCATTTTGCCCAGCGCCGCGCCGTAGAGGTGGACGGCTTGGGTGAAAAATTGATTGATCAATTGGTCGACGCAGGCATCGTCAATACCTTGCCTGATTTGTACAAGATGGGTCTGACCGCCTTGGTTCAACTCGACAGAATGGCTGAAAAGTCAGCATTCAACATCCTCAAAGCATTAGAAGCTTCAAAGTCCACGACGCTGCCACGTTTCATTTACGGTTTGGGTATTCGTCACGTCGGTGAGGCGACAGCCAAAGAATTTGCAAGGCACTTTGGTACGCTGGATGCTTTCATGAACGCCGATGAAGAAGCACTTTTGCAAGTTGCAGATGTTGGTCCTGTGGTTGCCAAAAGTGTCATCACTTTTTTTGCACAAGCCCACCATCAAGAAATCGTGGCCCAACTTCGTGCATGTGGTGTTCATTGGGAAGAGGGGCCGCCTGCAGAACGACAGGTGCAAATTTTGTCGGGTAAAACGGTGGTATTGACCGGAACATTGCCTACCCTCAGCCGTGATGAAGCCAAAGAAATGCTGGAAGCTGCGGGTGCCAAAGTTGCGGGTTCCGTAAGCCAAAAAACCAGTTATGTGGTGGCGGGCGCAGAAGCCGGCAGTAAATTAGACAAAGCGGTAGCCCTTGGCATTCCAGTTTTGGATGAAGCGGGCTTGATTCAATTGCTTCAAGGAAATCAAGATGACAGTGCGTGAAATATTAAAAATGGGCGATCCCCGGTTGCAGCGCGTTGCACAACCTATCGAAAAGTTCAACACGCCCGAATTGATTCAAGGTTTGGCAGACATGAAAGAAACCATGCTGGCGGCCCATGGCGCCGGTTTGGCAGCACCTCAAATCGGTTGGGATGTGCAAGTGGTTATTTTTGGCACAGGTCAAGTCATCCCACGTTATCCTGACGCTGCGCCAGTACCTTATACCGTGCTGATCAATCCCATCATCACACCATTGAGTGATGAGTTGCAAAACGATTGGGAAGGTTGTTTGTCTGTGCCTGGCTTGCGCGCTGTGGTGCCACGCTGGCAAAGTATTCGCTACACAGGCTTTGATGAATTGGGCAACGCCATTGACCGAACCGCTGAGGGCTTCCATGCCAAAGTGGTCCAACATGAATGTGACCATTTGATGGGTATTTTGTACCCTCAGCGCGTTCGTGATTTTTCTAAGTTTGGATTCAATTCTGTTTTGTTCCCCGAGTTGGCCCCTGAAAAATCGGCTTAAAGCTTGGCCAAACGTGCCAACGCAGACTGCAAAGTACTGTCTTGTTTGGCAAAACAAAAACGGATCACGTTTTGGTCAAAGCCATCGCCATAGAAGGCCGACATGGGAATGGCGGCCACACCAATTTCCCGCGTTAACCATTGACAGAATTGGGACTCTCCCAAATTCTTTTCCGGTACAGACAGTTCAGAGATGTCGACGCATTGGAAGTAGGTGCCTTCACCAGGCAACATCTTGAATTTCGTCTTGGCCAGTCCGTCTCTGAACAAATCGCGCTTGCGTTGGTAAAACTGCGGAAGATCCAAGTAAGGCCTTGGATTTTGCATGTACCTGGCCAGTGCATGCTGAACCGGTGTGTTCACTGTGAAGACATTGAACTGATGCACTTTGCGAAACTCAGCGGTCAATGATGCGGGTGCTGCAACTGTGCCTACTTTCCAGCCAGTGACATGGTATGTTTTGCCAAAGCTAGAAACCACAAAAGCCCTTGCCGCCAAACCTGCATAGCTAGAAGCGCTGTGATGTTTCAATGGGGCGTACACCATGTGTTCGTAGACCTCATCACTGATCAACAGCACTTGGGTGGGCGCCAAAATGTCTTGAAGCTTGAGCATGTCCTCGTGACGCCAGACCATGCCGCTGGGGTTATGCGGTGAGTTGATCAAAATGGCGCGGGTCTTGGGTGTGATGGCCGCTTGAATTTTGTCAAAGTCTGGTCTGAATGTGCCAGGTGTTAGCGGCACACGTACAACTACGCCACCTGCCATTTCAATGTTAGGGACGTAGCAGTCATAGCAAGGTTCTAAAACTATGACTTCATCACCTGGATGAACCACAGCCAACATGGTCGTTAAGATGGCTTGGGTGGCACCTGCTGTGACCGTGATCTCGCTTTGAGGGTCGTAATGACGACCATACAAGGCTTCAATTTTTTGGGAGACTGCTTCTCTAAGGGGCGCCGCGCCCGGCATGGGCGGGTACTGGTTCAGGCCTTCTTTCATCGCCTGCGTCACTTGATCGACCAAGTTGAGGTCGCATTCAAAATCTGGAAAGCCTTGGCCTAAATTGACAGCACCAGTTTCAGCCGCCAAGGCCGACATGACGGAGAAGATGGTGGTGCCCATCTTGGGATGTTTGGAAGTTACTTGCGGTGTCATGATGGCTGCCTCACATGTCATAGTCGTTCACATGGCCTGTCATGGCTTTTGTAACCAAAGCAGCCGTCAATCGGTCACTCAACAATTCGGCAAACTGATAAACAAAGTTTCGCAAATAAGCGCCACGTTTGAAGGCCACGCGCGCCACATTTTTGCCTAACAAGTCGCCCAAAGGCCTTGCCACCAAATCTCCGACAGGGTCGTCTTTGACGGCCATTTCAGCCACGATGCCGACCCCGAGTCCCAATCGCACATATGTTTTGATCACGTCTGAATCAATGGCTTCCAGGGCAATTCTGGGATGCAACTTTTTGCTTTCAAACGCTGCGTCAATGCGTGTGCGTCCTGTGAATGAAGGGTGGTAAGTGATCAAAGGTTCTTTGGCAATGTCTTCCAAATGAAGGTGTTTTTTCTTGGCCAAAGGATGGTCGGGCGCCAAGACCAACATGTGTTGCCACTCGTAACAGGGCAATGTGACCAAATCCTCATAGTCGGCCAAAGATTCTGTGGCCATGCCAATTTCTGCCGTGTCATCCAACAACATACGTGCGACCTGATCGGGCGATCCTTGATGCAAACTGATGTTGACTTGAGGGTATTGTTCGCGCAGGCGTGCAACGGGCACAGGTAAAACATAGCGGGCTTGCGTGTGCGTAGTGGCAATCGACAGCGTGCCGTTATGTTGCGCGCTGTATTGCTCACCAATGCGCTTCAGGTTACCGATTTCTCGCATGATGACTTCAATGCTTTTCATCACATGCTGGCCAGGTTCTGTGATTCGCTTGAGTCGCTTGCCATGTCTGGCAAAAATATCGATGCCCAGTTCTTGTTCAAGCTCGATGATGGCTTTGGACACACCTGGTTGTGAGGTGTGCAGCGCTTTGGCCGCCTCGGTCAGGTTAAGGTTGCGCCGTGCAGCTTCTTGTACAAATCGGAATTGATGTAAGTTCATATCAATAAACCCTGTAAGAATGGGTTTATTATGCCTTACAGATCTATAGCTGACGTGCTTTGCTGGTTCAATCAGGGCAAGGAAGACAAGGCAATGTTGGCCATGGCCTGCGTTAACTGGGGTTCCTCGCCAATGGCACGCCTTAGTTCAAAGTGAACGTCTGGGTGATCTTTTTGGAGCTGCTGTACCAAAACGGGCAGGTCTTCGCGGGCATGCCTTCCCACACCCAAAAACATGGGCACGATGACGATGTGATGAATGCTGCGCGCAATCATCATGGCCGCAGTGGTGGGCAAGTCAGGCTCTGTTAATTCCAAATAGGCACAAGCGACATCGGTTTGGGGCGATACGGTTTGAATACGTTGAGCAACGGCCTCAATGGGTAAGCGCCAGAGGGCATCGCGAGAGCCATGCGCAAACAAAATAATGCCTTGGGATGGAGTTGTCATGAATTGCCAATCAATGCAGCCTTACTGCCTGAGAACCAACCACCCAAAAGTGGCCAAAGAGATGATGCTGTAAATCATGGCCGGCGCCGCAGCTGTGAGCCAAGGTTGCCAGTTTTGCAGGTTGCCCATGAAACCGAAAACATTGTTCAAGAGGTAGAAGCTAATGCCTGCCATCACGCCACCAAAAACATAGCCAGCAATGTTGCCCGATCGAAAGTGCAAATAAGCAAATGGCAAAGCCAAGGTCAACATCACCCAGCAGCTGAGTGGGTAGAAAACTTTTCGCCAAAATTCAATTTCGTACTTTTGTGCGCTTTGACCATTGGCCGCCAAATGGCGCATGTACTGAAACAGATCAATCGTTTTCATGCGGTCTGGACTCAGTAGCGCTGCACTGATCATTTCTGAAGTGATCTCAGTTTGCCATTTCCATTCCGACAATTGAATGACCTCGATGCGCGCTTCGTCACCACGGGTCATGTGGAACACACGTCGATCGACAGGCTTGAGCAGCCACGCACCGTCGTCAGAGAATTCAGCGCGAGGAGACAAGGTGATCGATTTCAAACGTCCATCATTGTCAAACTCGCTGATGCGAATGTTCTCTGGCTGACCGGTGCTGCTAAGGCCGCGAACGTTGACAGCAAATTGTGAATCAGTCTGTTTTTCACGCAGCCAAGCGCCCGTTTGACCGACCGTGATTTGGCCTTGGTAGTTGGCCTTTAAAAGTTGGGCTTGCCGATCGGACCAAGGCGAAATGTAATCCCCGAAAATAAAAGTCACTGTGACAAATATCAGGCCCAGTTGAAACAAGGTTTGCAGCGCCCGCCAAGGTCCAAGACCCCCCGTTCGAAGGATGGTGAACTCGGAACTTTGCGCAAATCGCGCCATGACAAAGATAGAGCCAATCAAGACCGAGATAGGCAACAACTCATACAAGTGATTGGGAATCAGCAAGGCAACATACATCAAGGCATGTTGCAGCTGATAGCCCTGCAACTTGTTTTTGCTCAGGGTTTGAAGTTGGTCAACCAAATCAAAAAAGACGAACAAAGCCAAGAAGCCCAAAGCCACAAAACTGACTGCGCGAATGATTTCGCTGTGAATGAGTTTGCGGACGGTTTTCATGCCGCGATCCTGGTTTTTGGCTGAAACAGTGTGAACAAACTTCGCCATGACAAATTCAAATGGCGAACTGTGAGCCAGCTGATGGCGAGCAAAAAGGCACCGCCATGGAGGAGCACCATGAAGGCGGGCAGGGTGGTTCGTCCCGACGCGATCCAGTTTTGGCCCACATTGACCATGTTGTAATAGCCCACAAAACAAAACAAGGCCACAGCCAGGTGATAACTTTTACCAACGCGAGGATTGACGCTGGCCACCGCCAAGCCCATGATCATCAGGTTGAAAGCAGCAAAGGCCAATCCTAAGCGCCAGGACAATTCACCCAGGTTCGTGGCAGTGGGTTCTTTGAACAACCCCAAAGTGCTGATCATTCGGCTTTGGACATCGGTGTTGACCAACTTGGCGCTAGGGTCGATCAACAATTGGTAGTCTTTGAATTCGGTGATGCGTACTTCACCTGTTTGATGATTGCGCAACATTTGCTGCCCTTGCTGCAGGCTTAAAAAACGTTCGCCCTGATGCCATTCAATTTGACCTTGCTGGGCCGTGGTGATGGTTTCGACGGCACCTTCAATGCTTGAAACAAAAACATGGCGCCCCGTCTGATTGTTAGGACTGTCCTTGTCGATGAAAAATACCCGCTTGCCACCAGCGGATTCTTGAAATTGACCGGGTGCGACGCGCTCGATGTCATTGCGTTGTTCGTAGCGATCTCTCAGGTCTTGAATTTGTTGGTTGCTCCAAGGCCATACAAACAAGGCAAGCAAAGCAATGGCCAACAAGATAGGCCATGCAAATCTCAACAGCGGTTTTGAAAAAGAAACGAGGCCTCTGCCACTCGAAAACCAAATGACCATTTCACTGTCTGCATACATGCGAGACAAGGTAGACACCACTGCAATGAACAAACTCAGCGTCAAAATCGTGGTCAGATGACCGATGACTGTCAAGCCCATCACCAACATGACTTCTGAGGGATTGACCGACCCGCGCGTAGCTTGACCCAGCGTTCGGATCAAAATAATGGTCATCACGATGGTGGCCAAAACCACGACCGTGGCACCAAAACTTCGAGCCAAGTCTTTTCGAATGGAAGAATGGAATAACATTGCTGCGCTACTAAACCTCAATTATGAACTTCGAATTAAAAACACTTTCCTTGGCAGCTGCTGCCAAATCTTCAACGGACACCCTGATTGTCCTCATTTCTAAGCACTTTAAAGCAGGAAATGACCCTCTTTCTGACTTGATTGACAAAGCCATCAAGGCCAAGGACCTTTCAGCCGAGACGGGGAAACTGCTCAATGCCTACGCGTTACCTGGCGTCAAGGCCGCCAAGATTCTGATGGTCGGAATAGGCGAAGCCCGTGCGGCCGACGTTAAAATAGCAGTGGCGGCTGTTGCGGCGCATCTCAAAACAGCAAAAACAGCCAATGCGGTGATGGTTTTTTCAGAAGCGACGACCGCAGAGTCCCTGCAATCAGCGGTGCTGACTTTGGCGGATTCAACCTATGTTTACACAAGCACAAAATCGAATCCAGTAGCGCGTCACTTAAAACAAGTTGACTTGGGCCTTGTGGGCGCCAATGCCACGCTTCAGCATGCCTTTGCAAAAAGCATTGCCATGGTGCAAGGCATCGAATTCGCGAAAGAATGGGCCAACCGGCCAGCCAACCACGCCACCCCCACACTGCTAGCGAAGGCGGCACAAACCTTGGCCAAAGCGACCCATATTTCTTGTGATGTCCTCGGCCCCAAGGAAGTGGCCAAATTGGGCATGGGATCCTTCATGGCTGTGGCCCAGGGCTCTGCTGAACCTCTGCGTTTCATCGTGTTGAAATACCAGGGCGCTGCCAAAACGGAAGCGCCGACCGTCTTGGTTGGCAAAGGCGTTACCTTTGACACAGGTGGAATTTCAATCAAACCTGCGCCAGAAATGGATGAGATGAAGTTTGACATGGGCGGCGCAGCCAGCGTACTTGGCGTATTCAAGTCACTCAGTATTTTGAAACCAGCGGTCAATGTGGTTGGCCTCATTCCTGCCTGCGAAAACATGCCCGATGGCACAGCCATCAAACCTGGAGATGTTGTGACCAGCATGTGCGGTCAAACCATCGAGATTTTGAACACAGACGCTGAAGGGCGACTGATTTTGTGCGACGCCTTAACCTATGCGGAACGTTTCAAACCCAAAGCGGTCATTGACATTGCAACCCTGACGGGTGCGTGTGTGATTGCACTGGGCGCTGTTCGATCCGGCCTCTTTGCCACGGAAGATGATCTGGCTGACGCGTTGCAAAAAGCTGGCAATGACGCCATGGATTTGTGCTGGAGAATGCCTCTAGATGACGAATATGCAGAGTCGTTGAAGACCAACTTTGCCGATGTCGCCAATGTGGGCGGGCGTGCCGGTGGTGCCATCATTGGTGCCAAATTTTTGCATCGCTTTGCTCAAAAATACCCTTGGGCCCACTTGGACATTGCTGCAACGGCGTGGAAGGGTGGCGCGGCCAAAGGCGCTACAGGGCGTCCAGTTGGCCTCTTGCTGAACTATGTGTTGTCTCAAGAAACCACAGGCAAGACCAAAGCGCGCGCCAAATAAATGAGATTTGCAAATGACGCAAGTTGACTTTCACTTCAATGCACCCGACAAATGGCTGTACGTCAGCCGTTTGTTGCGCAAAGCCAATGCTCAAGGAAAGTGTGTAGGTGTTTGGGGTGAGTCCGCAAAGATACAGCGTCTCAATCAAGATTTGTGGCAGCTGGGGCCAACTGATTTTGTGCCCCATTGTTGGATCAGCGAAGCGCCCGAATGTGTTGATCGTTCAAGTGTTGTCATGGCTGAAGATTGGGTCCAACTTCTGAGCTTGCAGGGCTTGGATGTTTATTTAAATTTGAATCATTCTGTCCCACATGATTTGAACCAAGTGCCTCGATTGATTGAGGTGGTCGGCCCTGACGATGAGGACAAAGCCTCAGCAAGACAGCGCTGGAAGCACTACACCCAACTTGGATTTCAAATCAATCGTTACGATTTGGCGAGCAGCGGGCCCGCCTGAGCTTGGTTTTTGTCAAAAAAGCGCCTTTATTCATGAAAAGCCTCTTTGACAGCCCCCATTTTTGCGGTATTGTTACGGCTTGCTTGATTGAAGCAAATCCACTTTAATTTCGGAGCTTTGAATGAACTTGTCTTCCCTTAAGACCCCTCTGACAGCTGTTGCTGTAGCCGCTGTTGCTTTGACACTTGTTGCCTGTGGCAAAAAAGGTGGTGATGACGCTCAAGTCATCAAAATCGGTCACGTTGGCCCTACCAGCGGTGCCATTGCCCACTTGGGTAAAGACAATGAAAACGGCGCCAAAATGGCGATCGAAGAGTTGAATGCAGCTGGCATCAAAATTGGCGACAAAGCTGTCAAATTTGAATTGCTGGCAGAAGACGATGCAGCCGATCCTAAGCAAGGTACTGCAGCTGCTCAAAAATTGGTCGATGCCAAAGTTCAAGGCGTGATCGGTCACCTCAATTCTGGTACCACCATTCCTGCATCACAGTTGTACAACGCAGCTGGCATTCCCCAAATTTCTCCCTCCGCTACAAACCCCAAGTACACACGCCAAGGTTACGCTGGTGCTTTCCGCGTTGTGGCTGACGACGTGCACTTGGGTGGCACATTGGGCAAGTACGCTGTTGAAACACTCAAAGGCAAAAACATTGCCGTGATCGACGACCGTACTGCTTACGGCCAAGGCGTTGCAGAAGAATTCGAAAAAGCAGTCAAAGCGGCTGGTGGCAACTTGGTGGGTCACGAGTTCACAACTGACAAAGCTTCTGACTTCAATTCCATTCTGACCACACTCAAAGGCAAAAAGCCTGACGTCGTGTTCTTCGGTGGCATGGACGCTGTTGCGGGCCCCATGCTCAAGCAAATGAAACAACTGGGCATCAACGCCAAGTTCATGGGTGGCGACGGCATCTGCACTTCAGAATTGGCCAAATTGGCTGCTGAAGGCATGTCCGACGAAAACGTTTTCTGCGCTGAAGCCGGTGGTGTTGAAGGCGAACAAAAAGCTGGCATGGACAAGTTCCGCGCTGACTTCAAAGCCAAGTTCAACGCTGACGTGCAGGTGTACGCACCTTACGTTTATGACGCTGTGAAAGTCATGGCACAAGCCATGGTAACTGCCGGTTCTTCCGATCCAGCCAAGTACTTGCCCGCTTTGAAAGCGATCAACTACAAAGGCGTCACTGGTAACATCGCATTTGACGAAAAAGGCGACATCAAAAACGGCGCTTTGACTTTGTACACTTACAAAGGTGGCAAGCGCGAACAAATCGCTGTGGTTCGTTAAGCCATAGCCGGCTCAAAAAAGTAGGGCCTTCAAGCCCCACTTTTTGCACCTATCAAGCCCCGACACTGTCGGGGCTTTTTTGTTGGATCTTGGCTGCTGATCAGGCCAATCCGCGTTTGGTTAGCAAGGGTGTCACAGTGGGCGCACGGCCTCTGAACGCAATGTAGGCTTGCATTGGATCTTGCTTGTTGCCCGCTGAGTAAATGTGCTCGTAAAGCTTGTGGGCTGGTTCGGGTGCAAACAAATCACCTGCTTCCAAAAAGGCGTCAAAGCCATCAGCGTCCAAAACTTCTGCCCACATGTAAACGTAATAGGCAGATGCATAACTGTTGGATGAAAACAGGTGAGAGAAATGCGGCAAGCGATGGCGCATGCCAATGGCCGGTGGCATGTCGATGGCCTTCAGCGTGTGGGACTCAAAGTCCTTGAATTTCAAAGCCTCTAGGTCGGTGGTTTCATGCAAGGCCAGGTCTACCAGCGCAGATGACACATATTCGACCGTCGAAAAGCCTTGATTGAATGTTTGTGCATCCAATATCTTTTTGATCAAGGCATCCGGCATGGCTTGTCCGGTTTCAGCATGCAACGCAAATTCCTTCAAAATTTGAGGCTGCATCAACCAATTCTCGTACACCTGAGAAGGAAATTCGACAAAGTCACGCAACACGCTGGTGCCGGACAATCTTGGAAAACGTACTTGAGACAACAGACCGTGCAAGCCATGTCCAAATTCATGGAACAAAGTTCTGGCGTCGTCCAGGCTGAGCAAGGTGGGTTGACCTTCGGGACCTTGGGAGAAGTTGTTGTTGTTCACAACGATGGGCCTGACCGATGTACTGAGATGCATCGGATCGCGGTAGGTGCTCATCCACGCGCCAGACCGTTTGGTGCTTCGCGCAAAGTTGTCGCTTAAGAACAAACCCACATGTTGGCCGTTGGCATCTGTGACTTCCCAGCCCGTCACAGTGTCATGGTACTTGGCAATGTTGCTGACCTCTTTGAAATTCACGCCAAACAAGCGATTGGCCACATGGAACATGGCTTGCATGAGTTTGTGCAATTGCAAATAGGGTTTGATTTCAGCTTCGTTCAAATCAAATTTTTCTTTTCGGACACGTTCTGTCCAGAAGTGCCAGTCCCAAGCTTCAAGGTCATTCAAGCCAGAAAGTTTTTTCAAGTCTTCACGTTCTTGCAAAGCTTTCAAACGAGCGGGTTGCCAGACGCGCATCAGCAAGTCCCGCGCTTGTTGTGCGCTACCGGCCATGGTGTCTGCCAGTGCATATTCCGAAAAATCTTTGTAACCCAGTAGCCGCGCCTGCGCCAATCGCAGCTTGAGAATTTCCTTCATGATGGGCTCGTTGTTGTGCACGCCCGCATGCTCACCACGCTGGCACCATGCATTCCACATGGTTTTGCGAAGGTCACGTCGCTCCGAAAACGTCATGAAGGGCGTGATGGAAGATCGTGACAAAGTGAAAGCATGTGCGTTGGGTTCTGTCAGACCTCTGTCTTTTGCAAGTTTTTGCGCAGATTGACGCACAAAGGAAGGCAGGCCTTGAAGCTCGTCGTCTTGGGTGAGTGTGAGGCAAAAGCTTGACTCATCCGCTAGAACATTTTGCGAGAACTGTGTAAACAGACTGGCCAACTTCTCGCTGTTTTGAGCGAAGCTTTCGCGGTCCTTTGCTTGGAGCTTGGCACCTGCTCGTACAAAGTCCAAGTGATAACGTTCAATCAAACGAATGCTTTCCGCATCCAAATGAAGCTGATGTTTGGTTTGATTGAGTGCATCAATGCGTTGAAAAAGGGCCGCATTCAGGTAAAGCGCGGCATTGTGCGCTGCCAATTTGGGCGCAAGATTTCTTTCAAGGCTTTGAATGTCCGGCGAGCTGTGGGAGGCGCTAAGGTTGAAAAAAACATTGGAGGTTTGATTCAACAAATCGCCACTGGCTTCAAGTGCAATCAAAGTATTTTCAAACGTAGGGGGTTCTGTGTTGCTAGA
>CANGCI010000052.1 GCA_947451995.1 Comamonadaceae bacterium
CCAGAGTCGAAGGTGGGCAAGGCGGAATGGGGAATGAGTTGATGGTGATCAACCAGGGTGATGTGATTGGAAGCCTGAAACCAATCGGGCACTTGCCCATCCGTCACGATGTAGATGTGACCGTGCTGCGGGAAAAATTTTTCAAGTGCGCGCAAACTGAAGCGCAATTCATCATTGTCGCGGTACCGGCCTTCAACATTGCCAAAGATAGCAACGCTGGCAGTGTCTACAGCGGCCAGATCACGCGCATGCTTCTCACGCTTTGCGCGCCATTCATCATCTTTGCCGTTGACCCACAGGTAAACGATGTCAATTGGGTTTTTGATTTGGTTTGACAATTGAATCAAGATGAAATGATGAAAATCGAAGTTTGCAATTAAACCTAAATTTCAAACGCACTGTTGCAAAGGGGGTTACTGAACACCTGTGTTGCATCGGTCAGTGCCGATACAAAGAAAAAGGCTTGCAAGAAAACTTGCAAGCCTTTTGAATCTATGGGGTGGCTGATGGGGCTCGAACCCACGACAACAGGAATCACAATCCTGGACTCTACCAACTGAGCTACAGCCACCGTAGAAGCGGAATTATAGCCCAAAGAATTTCAAATTCAGACGCCCTGCGCTTCTGATTTGGCTTTTTCAGGGGTTGGTTTGGTGACCAAAATCTCGGCCTTCAACATGGATTTGAGCTGTGCCAAATACGCTTGCGTTTCGGCAGAGCCCCAAAGCTGTGTGAATTGTTGCTGGGCTTGCACCATCAAGTCCTTGTTCTCAGATTCTGGTGGCAAGACCTTGGTGACGCGAATGACAGCGTAACCCTGTGCGCCCAAATCAACACCTTGCGCTAAAGGAAGCTTGGAAGGATCGACCTTCAAAGCAGCGTCGACCACTTGGGGCAATTGTCTTTGCGTTTTTTCACGCGACAAGACGATGGCATTGGGCAGACCTTCGGTCCCCGTGTTGCTCTTCAATGCGGCCAAACGCTGTTCGCCTTGCGCTTTGGCCAAGGCAGCAGCCTTTTCTTGCGTGACATTGCGTTTGACGATGTCTTTGACTTCGGCAAAGGGCAGCACTGCAGCGGGATGGTATTTGACAACACGCGCCGCCACCAAGGTGCTGGGAGCCACTTCAATGGCTTCTGTGTTGCGCTGCTTTTGCAAGGATGCTTCGCTGAACACAGCCTGCAACAAACCAGGATGGTTGATGGGGTTCTTGGTTTGCGAAGTTGCTGGCGCAGGATTGCGACCCACTTTCGAGGCCTGTTGAATACTGAGCTTCAACTTCTCGGCAACAGGCTTCAGGCTGTCTGATTGTTCATAGACCGTGTTGGAAAATGTCTCAGCCAACTCAGCGTATTTGCGCTGTGCTTGTTGCTTTTTCAAATCGGCTTCGAGCGAAGGACGTAATGACTCAAAACTGGGTGCTTTGGGCGCCTTGATGTCTGTCAATTGAATGATGTGATAACCAAATTCGGATTCGACCACATCGCTGATGTCTGCTTTGTTCATGCTGAATGCAGCATCTTCAAAGGCTTTGACCATGGCGCCGCGGCCAAAGAAATCAAGGTCACCACCTTTCACGGCAGAACCTGGGTCTTGGGAGTTTTTGCGCGCCACATCGGCAAAGCTGGCGGGCTTGGCCTTGACGGTCTTTAACAAAGTCTCTGCCTTGGCACGGGCCGCTTTTTTCTCGGCTTCAGGGGCGTCCTTGGCTGCAGTGATCAAAATGTGACTGGCACGACGTTCTTCTTTGCCAGACAAACGCTGCAAGTTTTGTTCGTAATACGTTTTGAGATCTTGCTCGTTGACAGTCACAAGTTGCTTCAAGCTGTCGGTGTCCAGCACCACATATTCAATGTCTGCAGTTTCTGCAGACTGAAATTTAGCTGTGTTTTTTTCGTAAAACGCCTGCAACTCTGCATCGGTGACGCTCACTTTGCTCAGAAAGTCTGCCGCTGGAAAATTCACAATTTGAACTTCACGGCGCTGCATGAAGGCATTCATGGCCGTTTGCGTTTGTGCTGGCGTGGCATAGGCTGAAGCCTGGACACCTTGAATCACTTGGCGGCTGGACAAATCTGCACGCACTTGCAATTCAAACATTTCGGGGGTCATGCCTTGTGAAGCGGCCAATTGCTTGTAGCGCTCCATGTCTAACTTGCCATCGGGTCCGCGCAGAGCGGCAATCGCAGGACTTTGCTGCAACTCACGGGCAAGGCGTGTGTCACTGGCAACCAGTTGCAGTTTTTGTGCAGCGGCGGCAATCACTTGCTCACGCACCAATCGCTCCAAGGTGGCGTATTTGGCTTCTGGCGTGTCAAACATTTTGACATCGATGTTGGGCATGGAAGCACGAATGCGGTCAACCTCGCGCTTGTGTGCCGCATCCCACTCGCCTTGCACAATTTTGTTGCCATTGACTTTGGCCACTACAGCACCTTTGTCATTGAAGCGGCTGTACCCCTCAATGCCAAACATCACAAAGGACGGGATGATGAGCAAGAACAACAAGCCCATCATGATCTTGGTGTTGTTACGGACAAAATCAAACATGTGAGAACTCTCAGTAAAGTTTCGCGGTCAAAGTCTTGAAAGACAAAAGGCGAACAATTTGTTCGCCTTTGCTTGAGGGGTGGTGGGTGATGACGGGCTCGAACCGCCGACCTACGCCTTGTAAGGGCGCCGCTCTACCAACTGAGCTAATCACCCCCTTGATCAAAGATTAATTCAGGGCGTCTTTCAAGGCCTTACCTGGACGGAACTTAGGCACCTTGGCAGATTTGATCTTGATGGCAGCGCCAGTACGAGGGTTACGGCCAGTGCGAGCAGCGCGCTTGGTGACGGCGAACGTACCGAAACCAACCAGGGCAACTGTGCCGCCCTTTTTCAATGTGGTGCGAACGGCGCCAATGGTGGCTTCCAATGCGCGGCCGGCAGCAGCTTTTGAAATGTCTGCTTGTTTAGCAATGTGCTCGATCAATTCTGTCTTGTTCATACAAAGAGCCTTAGAAAAAGATTTGAGCACTCAAATGAATGAGTGACTCATCATGTTAAAAATTTGTTGTTTGAAGATTCTGAAACTTCTTAGACAAAGCATTGTCTACGCAATGCAGTTTGTCAACTTCAATTTAGTCAGACAAACCGCGTCTGTCAAATGAATTTGTGTCTACAAACCGCAAAGCGAAACGAATTCTAGACGCAAACTCAATGGCAATGAGGGCTTGAATGAAAAATTTTTTTTAAATATATAAACTAGTTCTAAAAGTTCTCACAATGCGGCCGCAATGGCTTTGCCAACGTCCTGCGTATTAGCACTTCCCCCAATATCCGCCGTCCGTGGTGCACCGCTATTGGGCGCCAAAACTTTTTCAATGGCGGCCAACACAGCATCGTGCGCGGGCTTGCAACCTAAAAATTCCAGCATCATGGCGCCGCACCAAATTTGGCCAATGGGGTTGGCAATGTTTTTGCCCGCGATGTCAGGGGCTGATCCATGCACAGGTTCAAACAAAGAAGGATGTGTGCGATCGGGATTCAAATTGGCACTGGGCGCAATGCCAATGGTGCCCGTGCAGGCCGGACCCAAATCACTCAAGATGTCGCCAAACAAATTACTGGCCACCACCACATCAAAAAAGTCGGGGCGTTGCACAAAGTGGGCCGTCAAAATGTCAATGTGAAACTTGTCGACATGGATACCTGGATAGTTCTTGGCCATTTCAACCACACGCTCATCCCAGTAAGGCATGGTGATGGCAATGCCGTTGGATTTGGTGGCACTGGTCAAATGCTTTTTAGGACGCGACTGCGCCAACTCAAAAGCAAACTTCAGCACGCGATCCACCCCCACGCGGGACATGACAGTTTCTTGCATCACAATCTCGCGCGGCGTACCTGGGTACATGCGGCCACCGATGCTGGAATACTCACCCTCTGTGTTTTCGCGCACGATGTACATGTCGATTTCACCAGGCTGACGAGGCGAGCCATCACGGCGCACCACGGGGGCAATGATGCCGGGCATCAAACGCGCAGGACGCAAATTGATGTATTGGTCAAACTCGCGACGGAACAACAACAGCGAACCCCAGAGTGAGACATGGTCAGCGATTTTCTCTGGCCAACCCACAGCGCCAAAGTAGATGGCGTCGTGACCACCAATTTGGTCTTTCCAGTTGTCAGGCAACATTTGACCGTGCTTTTCAAAGTAATCCCAACTGGAAAAATCGAAGTGATCAAACTTCAAATCCAAGTTGAACTTGCTGGCCGCAGCTTCCATCACGCGCAAGCCTTCGGGCATCACTTCTTTGCCAATGCCGTCACCGGCGATCACAGCAATTCTTTTTTGACTCATGTTTTTTCTCCATCTGAAATTTTGGCAGGTCGAACCACCCAACTGACACCCCATGCCGTCAGCGCGATGCCCATCAATGTCACCACAGTGATCGGCTCATCAAACAATACCCAAGCCATCATGGCTGTGCAAGGGGGCACCAGGTACATCAAACTGGACACAGAAGCAGCTGCGCCTTTTTGAATCAACAAGTAAAGCAATGAGCTGCCGCCTAACGTCAGACCCAAAACCGACCAAGCCATGGCGCCCATCAATTCTTGATTCCATTGCATGGGTTCAGTCTCCAACAAGGCCAGCGGCGTGGTCACCAGCATGGCGGCCATCAGTTGCACTGTATTGGCCGTTCGAACATCACAAGGTTTGACAAAACTTTTTTGATACAAGGTGCCTAAGGTGATGGCAAACAAGGCCATCACCGCAAAACTCAAGTTAACCGCTGTCACATGGTCCAAGGCGCTGCCCTGCGTGAGCTTTCGCCAGACCACCAACAGCAAGCCACAAAAACCCAACAACAAACCCATCCACTGACGGCGGCTGACAGCGCTGTGTGCTGAGCCACCACGGGTTGACAACCAGATGGCGGTCAGTACGGGTTGCAAGCCGACAATCAAGGCCGAAAGACCAGAACCCATGCCTGCCTTCACTGCAGCCCAAACACCGCCCAGATAGCCTGCATGCATCAAGACGCCTGTGACAGACAAATGCAGCCATTCGCGTTTGTCTTGCGGCCATTTCACGCGCGCCCATTGAATCCAAGCCAAAAAACAGGTGATTGAAAACAAGTACCTGAACCACAGAAAAGAGAATGGGGGGGAATTGGGCATGCCAAAGCGCGCCACAATGAAACCCGTGCTCCAAATGAGCACGAACACTGCTGGCATGTGCTTCACCCAGGAAGCTGTTGAATCAGTTGAATTCATGAACGCTCATTCAGCCGCGATGAGGTTCATTTCACGCGAGCACGTATTTCAGGCAAAGCCTTTTGCATGTAGTAAATCATGGACCAGATGGTCAGGATGGCTGCGGCCCAAATGAGCACCGTTCCCCACAAGTGGGTATCGATGACACCAAACAGTTGACCGTTGTAAAGCAAAAAGGGAATGGCGACCATTTGAACGGTGGTCTTGAGCTTGCCCACAAAATGCACGGCAACGCTTTTGCTGGCACCAATTTGAGCCATCCATTCACGCAAGGCGGAAATGGCAATTTCACGGCCAATGATGACCAGGGCCACCAACACGTGAGCACGGTGCAGATGAACCAACATCAACAAGGACGCACAGACCAAAAATTTGTCAGCCACTGGATCGAGGAACGCGCCAAAGGAAGACGTTTGATTGAGTTTGCGAGCCAAGTAGCCATCCAACCAGTCGGTGATGGCAAAAACCACAAACATGGTGGTGGCCAAGAAATTGCGCGAATCCAGTGGCAAGTCAGAATAAAACACCCCCACAATGAATGGAATCGCAACAATGCGTGTCCAGGTCATGAGCGTGGGAATGGTGAAAAACATGGTGCTTATTGTGGCATGCCTTGACGACTTTTCGCTGACACAGCCGTTCAAAGCACCCGAGAAAACGTCTAAGGTCTGAGGGTTTTCGTCAATGCAAAGCCTGGTAGATGGTTTCGGCCAATTCTCGGGAGATGCCATCCACCGACATTAAATCTTCAACGCTGGCATCTTCGACGCCTCGCACCCCACCAAAACGCTGAAGGAGTTTGGCGCGTTTTTTAGGGCCGATACCGCCAATTTCTTCCAATCGCCCACCGCCCACCCTGACCTTGGCACGTTGGGCGCGCATGCCGGTAATGGCAAATCGGTGCGCCTCGTCTCGCACTTGTGCCACCAGCATCAAAGCAGCAGAATCTTTGCCCAAATAAACCTTGTCTCGACCATCTGCAAACACCAACTCTTCCAAGCCGACTTTTCGGCCTTCGCCTTTTTCCACGCCCACGATCAAAGACAAGTCGAGTCCCAGACTCTCAAAGACCTCGCGTGCCATCGACACTTGACCTTTACCACCATCGATCAAGACCACATCGGGCATGCGAATTTTGGTGTCCGCTTCGCCTGACTTCATCGCCTCAGCCACTTTGCCATATCGGCGCATCAGCACCTGGCGCATCGCAGCGTAATCATCGCCCGGCGTGATGCCCTCGATTTTGTAACGACGGTATTCGCTGTTTTGCATCTTGTGATTTTGAAACACCACACAAGAGGCTTGGGTGGCTTCACCCGAGGTGTGGGAGATATCGAAGCACTCCATTCGCAAGGCATCGATGTCATCGGGTGCCAAGTCCAAGGCTTCGACCAACGCACGCGTGCGCGCTTGTTGCGAGCCCTCTTCTGCCAACAACCTGGCCAGTTGAATGGCCGCATTTTTTTCGGCCATTTCCAGCCAAGCACGCCGCTGCTCCCGCGGGTTGTGAACCGCCGTCACTTTGATGCCCGTCTGAGATGAAATGGCCTCTACCACTTTGGCGTCAATTTTTTCGCTGGTGATGAGTGCGGGGGGTACAGGGATTTGAAGGTAATGCTGCGCAATGAACGCTTCCAGCACTTTGACTTCCAAGCTGGGCAACTCGGCTGCCTCATCATCTTCGAGTGCAGTGCCGCCAATGGCATGTCCATCTTCCACATGCGATGGAAAATAGGGCCGATCACCCAAATGCCGGCCCCCACGCACCATGGCCAAATTGACACAGGCACGTCCGCCCTGCACTTTGACGGCCAAGATGTCGACATCGGTGTCGGTCACTGTGTCGACGGATTGTTGATGCAACACACGCGACAACGCTGTCATCTGATTGCGCACCTCGGCTGCCAATTCAAATTCCAGTTTGTCGGAATGCGCCATCATGCGGGCTTCCATTGCCTTCAAAACCGATTGCGTTTCGCCGCGTAAAAAAGCCTCTGCATGTGCCACATCATCGGCATATTGCTCAACGGAAATCACACCAACGCACGGGCCAGAGCAGCGTTTGATTTGATACAGCAAACAAGGTCGGGTGCGGTTGGCAAAGACGGTGTCTTCGCAGGTTCTTAACCTGAAGACTTTTTGCAAGAGCTGGATGGTTTCTTTGACAGCCCAGGCACTGGGATAGGGTCCAAAGTAGCGGTGCTTTTTCTCAACCCCACCCCGGTAATAGGCAATGCGTGAGTAGGCGTCCGGCTTGACGCCCGCATCCGACTTGTTGCTGCGGGCGCTGCCGGTTCCAGAAACTTTGAGGTATGGGTAACTTTTGTCATCCCTGAACAAAATATTGAACTTGGGACTGAGCGTTTTAATCAGGTTGTTTTCAAGCAGCAAGGCCTCTGCTTCTGAACGCACCACGGTGGTTTGCATGCGCCGAATCTTGCTCACCATGTGGCCAATGCGCGTGCCGCCGTGGTCTTTTTGGAAATAGCTGCTGACGCGCTTCTTCAAATTGCGTGCTTTGCCCACGTACAGCACTTGGTCTTCGGCATCGAAATAGCGATAGACCCCCGGCAAACTGGGGAGTGCAGCCACTTCGGCCAACAAAGATTCTGGGTGAACGCTCGACATGCTCGCTATTGTGTCTTGAAGCGCGCGACAATATCACGCATGCTTTGGGACATATTTTGCCGCGTCATCGACAACCATGGAGATTTGGGGGTCTGTTGGCGCCTGAGCGTCGATCTGGCGTCGCGCGGGCATCAAATTCGACTGTGGGTGGATGACGCCAGCGCCCTCACCTGGATGGCGCCCGAAGCCCACTTGAATGCCGAGGGCTGGGGGCAACTGGCATCTGGAACGGGACACATTGAAGTTCGCCCTTGGTCAAGCCCCTTGAACGACAAAGCCCATGCGTCGCAGATTTGGATAGAAGCCTTTGGCTGCGATCTGCCCGAGCACTTTGTCCATTGGGCCTCCGGCCAGTTGAAAGACCTGACCGAAGCCCCAGCGCCCGTTTGGCTGAACCTGGAGTATCTGAGTGCCGAATCCTATGTCGAGCGAAGTCACAAACTGCCCTCGCCTGTGATGAGTGGCCCGCTCAAAGGACGAACCAAGTGGTTTTTCTATCCTGGCTTCAATGACAAAACAGGTGGCCTGATTCGGGAACCCCATGTCGCAAACCGCCTCCCTGCGCAAGCGCCCGCCGCACCCTTGGTCCCACAAAAAACGTTTCTGTTTTGCTATGAACCCAATGCGCTCAATGAAGCCATTGACCAACTCTTGGGGCAATCCCCCGCCAATGTTTGGCATGTTGCACACGGCAGAGGCGCCCTTGCGTTTGAAAATGCTTTAACGAAGCTGCCACCTCACAAAAGGCCCCCATTTCAAATCCTCCCACCCATGCCGCAAGCAAGCTTTGATGTGCAATTGGCACAAAGTGATCTGAATTTCGTTCGTGGTGAAGACTCCTTGGTCAGGGCCATCTGGGCGGGTCAAGCTTTCATTTGGCACATTTACCCCCAAGAGGACGGTGCACACGGCCCAAAGCTACAGGCTTTCTTGGACTGGCTGGAAGCGCCTGCAAGTTTGCGTTCATACCATCTGCGCTGGAATGACCTCACGCAAGACCCCCTGCCCCCCATCGACCTGCCCCTTTGGCAAGCCTGCGTCCTGTCGGCACGCACTCGATTGATGGCCCAAATGGACCTGGTCAGCCAAATTCTTCAATTTGTGGCCGAAAAGCGCTAAAATCGCGGGCTTTGGGCAAGCTTTCATCTTCCGCCCTTAATCAAACACTTAAAACCAAAACCACTCCCAAACCACTCACAGCCTGTTAAGGGCCACACTGGACACCATATGAAAGTAGCTCAAGAAATCCGCGTCGGTAACGTGATCATGCAGGGCAAAGATCCCATGATCGTTTTGCGCACTGAATACAGCCGCGGCGGCCGCGGTGCAGCCACCGTTCGCATGAAGCTCAAAGCTTTGCTCAGCAACATGGGCACTGAGTCTGTGTTCAAAGCCGACGACAAAATGGACCAAGTCATCTTGGACCAAAAAGAGTGCACTTACTCTTACTTTGCCGACCCCATGTACGTTTTCATGGACAACGAGTTCAACCAATACGAAGTTGAATCCGAAAACATGGGCGATGCCATGAACTACCTCGAAGACGGCATGGCTGTTGAAGTGGTGTTCTATGACGGCAAGGCCATCTCTGTTGAGTTGCCTACCAGCGTTGAGCGCGAAATTACTTGGACAGAGCCCGCCGTCAAAGGCGACACTTCCGGCAAGGTGCTCAAGCCCGCCAAAATTGCAACGGGCTTCGAAGTACCCGTGCCTTTGTTTGTGAACCAAGGCGACAAAATTGAAATTGACACACGCACTGGCGAATACCGCAAGCGCGTCTAATGCAAAGCCTGTGACGAAAGTCCAGGTTTGCCCCATCAAGACCTCTTCGGAGGTCTTTTTTTTTGCTTGAAATTCAGCATGCATGCTTCACAATGGTGTCATGCAATCAACCCATGACCTGAACGAATCCAAAGAAGTGGCCGATGCTTATCGCTTGGCATTCAATGATCCCGAGTTCTTGCGACGCCCTGAAACTCGCGGCATCCGTTTTCAGCTTGAATTGCTCAAGCCAGAACTGATTCAAAACGAGGAAGGCATTCACAACACAGTGGTGGTCTTCGGCAGTGCGCGCTTCAAAAGCCTAGATGAGGCGCAGCGGCGTTACCAAGAAGTGATGCAGTTGCCTACATCCGCCCCCAACACAGAGATGTTGGCACTGGCACAGCGTGATTTAGAAAATGCCAGCTATTACGAAGCGGCCAGAAAGTTTGCGCGCTTGGTGTCTCAAGCTTGCGCCTCTCACCCCAAAAAAGACCGTTTAACCATTTGCACGGGGGGTGGCCCTGGCATCATGGAGGCCGCCAACCGCGGTGCCATGGAAGCAGGCGCCCCGTCAGTCGCCATGAACATTTCACTGCCCCACGAGCAGGCGCCCAACCCCTATGTCACGCCCGGGTTGAGCTTTCAGTTTCACTACTTTGCTTTGCGCAAAATGCATTTTGCGATGCGAGCCAAAGCGCTGATTTCATTTCCAGGCGGCTTCGGCACATTGGACGAGTTGTTTGAAATCCTCACCTTGGTTCAAACACGCAAAGTCCAAGCGACGCCCGTTTTGCTTTATGGCTCAGATTTTTGGAAACGCTTGATTGACTTCGACTGGTTGGTCTCGTCGGGCACCATCGCCAAAGAGGATTTGGCTTGCTTCAAATATGTTGATTCGCCAGAGGAAGCATGCGCAGAAATTAAAAAGCTGCTGCCCTGTTAACTTGGGTGACTTGCGTGCATTGGCCTGAGCCGCCAGGCCTGATGTGTGCCACTGGCAACACAGGTCCCCACCACCCAAAACACCACAGACACGCCCGCCACGGCCCCTGCTGCGCCAAAAATCAAAGGCATGATCACGCTGGAAGCATTGACCGTCATGATGCGCAGGCCAAGCGCTTCGCCCTGCCGGTGATCCGGCGTGATTTGGTGCAAGGTGCTCATGATCATGGGCTGCACCACCCCCAAAACCACACCCAAACAAACGGAACAAATGCCCATGGCCAAGGCCGAATCAAACAAGGGATAGACGGCAAAAATCAAACTGGCACAAACCATTGCACCTGTGAGCAAGCGGTACTCTTGCAAACGCCGCGCAATCCATGGCAGCACCACCCGAATCATGGCCGAGGCCACCGCAAACGATCCCAAGATGGTTCCCACCACTGACGCACTCAAGCCGCGTTCGTGACCCAGCACGGGCACCACAAAAGTGTGCACATCCCAGCAAGAAGACAACAACCAATTGACCAACAACAAACGACGCATGAGGGGCTCTTGCAGCAAGTCCCACACACGGTTGTTGGCATGTTCTGGGAGCACAGGCTCAACGGGTTTCTCTTGAACTTTGCGGATCCAAAACCACGCCACCAAAGGCATGATGGACAACATGACAAAAGCCGCTCTGAAACCACTTGCATCTGCAGGCATCGCACCGGCATGGTCAATCAGCAAACCCGCAAAAAAGGGGCCCATGAAGTTGGAGATGGCAGGCCCAATGGCCAACCAGCTGAAGGTTTCTTTGAGTTGATTGGCGTCACTGGCCATGCGCCCCACATGTCTTTGCAGTGCAATGACGGTTACGCCTGTGGCACCGCCTGTTGCCAATGCCCCAAAGCAAAGCACAGGAAAAATGGGCCACACAATGGCCAAGCCCGCACCCACACATGCCACCATGACACTGAAGCGCACGGGCTTTTTCAAGCCATGACGGTCTGTGAAGCGGCCTGCGGGAATGGCCATGAACACTTGCGTCAGTGAAAACAAAGCCAGCAACACCCCGACCGCCATGGCACTGTAGCCTTGTTGCAATGCCAACAGTGGCGTAGCCATTCGCATGCCCGTCATGCAGGCATGCAAGAATATTTGGCCGCTGATCAGTCGGGCAAGTTCTCGCTTCACAGAGACTCGCCGTCACTTTCTTCTGCCGCCTGAGACAACAAGCCGGGCACCTGCCCCTCCGGCATGGCTTCCACTTGCCTGAGTGCTCTGTGCATCACATTGCTGCGCGTTTGCGCTTTGTCTAAGGTGTTGAGGACCGTTTGGGTTTGTTCTTTGACTTTGGCCAGCACATCGCCAAATTTCCCGAACTCTGTTTTGACCGCACCCAGCACTTGCCAGACTTCGCTGGAACGTTTTTCCAAAGCCAAGGTGCGAAAACCCATCTGCAAGGAATTGAGCATGGCCATCAAGGTGGTGGGGCCGGCCAGCGTCACGCGGTAATCGCGCTGCAAAGACTCAATCAATCCAGGTCGTCGCAGAACTTCTGCATACAAACCTTCAGTGGGTAAAAACAAGATGGCAAAGTCGGTGGTGAACGGGGGTTCAATGTACTTTTCGGTGATCGATTTGGCTTCCAAGCGAACCCGGGCTTCTAGCGCTTTGCTGCACAACTCGGCCTGAATGGCATCGGCGCGAGATTGTGCGTCGAGCAAACGCTCGTAGTCTTCGTTTGGAAACTTGGCATCGATGGGCAACCAAACTGGCTGGCCATCCTCAGACTTGCCTGGTAAGCGGATGGCAAAGTCGACCCGATTTTTACTGCCAGGTCGGGTCGCACATTGCGCTGAATATTGATCAGGCGCCATCACCTGCTCTAGCAAGGATGCCAACTGCGCTTCACCAAACATGCCGCGAGTTTTGACGTTGGTCAGCAAATGCTTCAGATCGCCAACACCTTGCGCCAAGGTGTTCATCTCGCCCAAACCTTTGTGCACCTGCTCCAAGCGATCCGCCACTTGCTTAAAACTTTCACCCAAACGAGCTTGCAAGGTGGTTTGCAATTTTTCATCCACGGTTTGGCGCATTTCATCCAACTTGGCCGTGTTGCTTTGTTGGAGTTGCGCCAATTGTGTTTCTAAGGTGCCACGCATTTCCGTCAAGCGCCTTGCATTGGCTTCTGAAAGTTGCTGCACTTGCAAAGTGAGTGTGTCTGACAGGGTTTTTTGCAACAAGGACAACTGCTGCGCAAAAGCATCCATTTGGCTGTTTTGCGTCCGCGTCGCCTCAGCACTTTGCTGAACCAAACTTTGCTGGAAAGTACCCAGCGTTTGAATGAGTTCTTGCCGACCGCCCCGGGCAGACTCGGAAATGGCATTGCGCAATTCACGCTCAAGGCGTTCGTTGGCTGCATTGAAGGTGGCACTCAGTTGCGCAAGCTCTTGCTTGTCATGGGTTTGCAACTTCTGTTGGCGCCAAATCAAGAAAATGCCCACCAGCATAGCCAGCAAGACAGCACACAACACAGCCATGAACAATGAGAATTCCATGAAACTTAGGTTGCGCTAGCAACTTGATTGAGCGGTGTCAAAGCATGCCCTTTGGTGAAATACGACACCAAGTTGTCTGCCGCCAATTGCGCCATGGCCAGACGCGTTTTGGTGGTGGCACTGGCAATGTGCGGTGTGAGAACCACATTGGGTACTTTGAGCAAATCAGGATGAACTGTGGGCTCACCCTCAAACACATCCAAGCCGGCGGCCGCAATTTGACGCGCAGCCAATGCTTTGGCCAATGCCGCATCGTCCACGATGCCGCCCCTGGCAATGTTGACCAAAGTGGCGGTGGGTTTCATCAAAGCCAATTCGGCGGCACCCATGGTGTGATGTGATGCCGCACTGTAAGGCACCACCAACATCACATGGTCAGCAGTTTTGAGCAAGGCCTCTTTCGACATATAGGTGGCTTTGCATTCAGCTTCTAATTGCGGCGACAGTTGTGTGCGGTTGTGATAAATGACTTTCATGCCAAAGCCCAAAGCACCACGGCGCGCGATGCCTTGGCCAATGCGCCCCATGCCAATGATGCCCAAGGTGCTGCCATGAACTTC
>CANGCI010000053.1 GCA_947451995.1 Comamonadaceae bacterium
GCAAGAGCTTGGTGTTGTCGGCCTGGCCAGGCTTACTGACGTTTTGAAAGCTGGGGTCGGTGCTGCCCAAGCGGAACACCAGGGCTTGGCCCAGCATGTCGGCCGTGAGTTCTTTGGCGCGTGCGGTGGTGCAGACGCCCAAGGTGTCGGCCTTGCAACCGCTGTCAAACGGGGCCATCACGATGGCGCCGTGGTTGACGGTGACGCGAATGACGTCTTTGGAAACTTGGGTCACAAAGTCGGTGCCCTTAACGCCAATGGCCACCAAGGGGGTGTTCAAACGGAAACGTTCTTTGGCGGCTTGGGCGGCGGCGCCAGAGATGGAGCGGGCTTCGCCAGAGTCAAGGCTGAGGCGAACCACAGACGCTGCGGGGTCCGCGGGGCTGTATTTGAATTCGTGGATGCGGAACACCGAGTTGGGGCGAACGCTAACGCGGGCGCCATCGATGAAGCGGATGTGCACGTGGCCGTTGTCGGAAGTGCGAATAACGTCGCCCTCTTGCACCGAGCCGCCCTTTTGGGGTTCGGCTTCGTTGGCGCTGCGTTCAATTTTGGACTTGCCAATGGTGAGGGTGACCTCGCCCACCACCTGCGAGGCGATGGCCACAGAACTGAGGCACATGGCCAACATGCCCAAGACCATGGCCACAGCACCGCCCCTCAGCAGACGGGCTGCTGAGCTGAGTGGGTTGAAGATGGCTTGAATTGGCATGTTTTGTCGCAATATTGAAACGGAGTATAAAAAGGAAAGCTTGTCTGTCTGTGTGCGCACAATCACACCTTACACAAAAGAAGACGGTCTGTGGGCGCCCCAGTGCGATGCGCCCCACAGCCCGCTGGACGAATAAGCCCCTAAGATACGGGGTCTAGATTTATGGCTGTTCACCCATCCCTTTTGCAGCAGTTTGCCCTGATGCGTCTGTTCTCAGCAGACTCATTGGCACAGCTGGCTGCCTACTCCAGCACGCATGCATTTGCCAAGCGGGAGGTGGTGTTGGCCAAAGAAAACCCTTCATCCAGCCTCATGTTTTTGCTGGAAGGTCGGCTGCAAGCCATTGACTTTACGCTGGATGGCCGTGAAGTAGGCCTTCACTTTATTGAAGAAGGCCAGTACTTTGGCGAGATCTCGGTGCTGGACGGCCTGCCCTCCCCCGAGGTGGTCATTGCCACCAAAAAATCTCAGGTGGTGATGGTGCCGGCCCGCGACATTCGCTCGCACATTTTTGGTTCACCCCAGGCCATCGAAGCCATTACCTCGGGCCTGACCAAGCGCATTCGCGACCAAGCCAACCAGCGCCAGATCTTGGGCATCATCAGCCCGCTGCAGCGCATTTGCGCCTTGTTGCAAAACCTCACCAAGGAAGGCAAGAACCCTTCCTTGATTGCCAACGCACCCACCCACCAAGAGATTGCCATCATGGTCAACCTCACACGCGAAACCGTGACACGGGCGTTTCAGGTGCTGCAATCGCAAGGCGCTTTGGCGCGCGATGGCGATGATTTGAAAGTTGACGCCAGCAAGCTGAAGCAGTTGGCAGAAAAGTCGGCGGACTGAGCACAGGCCCCTTGAACATGTTTGCATTTTCTTCTACTTTTTTGAAACACTTTGCGCTGCCCTTGGGTCATCGCAATTTGATTTGGCAATTTGCACGGCGTGAAGTGTTGGGCCGTTATCGCGGTTCGGTGTTGGGTGTGGGCTGGTCGGTGCTAACGCCCATGGCCATGTTGGCCGTTTACACGTTAGTGTTCCGGCACATTTTCAAAGCCAAGTGGCCGGGTGTGGAAGACGGCAACATGAGCTTTGCCCTCAATTTGTTTGCAGGTCTGTTGGTGTTCAACTGGGCTGCAGAATTTTTAAGCCGTGCACCGCGCTTGATGACCGACCAACCCAACTTGGTGACCAAGGTGGTGTTTCCTTTGCAAGTACTGCCGTGGTCTGCGCTGCTGTCGAGCTTTTTCCATGTGATGGTGTCGTGCTTGGTGTGGTTGGCCGGTTGCTTGTTGTTTGGCCAAGGCATTCATGCTTCTTGGTTGGCTTTGCCCTTGGTGTTTTTGGCCTTGGTGCCCACGCTGTTGGGCTTGGGTTGGGCGCTGTCGGCGCTGGGGGTTTACTTTCGCGACCTGGGTGAAATTGTGGGCCTGTTCATGGGCATGCTGTTGTTTTTAACGCCCGTGTTTTTTCCTTTGAGCGTGCTGCCGGACTTTTTGCAAGGCTGGGTGGCCTTCAATCCTTTGGCCGTGCCCATTGAAGCTTTGCGCAGCATTGGCTTGATGGGGGTGTGGCCCAACTTTGCAGCCTTGCTGCAATTGTTCGTGGTGGGTTGTGTGCTGGCTTTGGGCGGTGCTTGGTTGTTTGAAAAATCACGCAAGGGGTTTGCAGATGTCCTCTAATGCACCCGTCATTGCACTGGAAAGCGTGGGTAAAACCTACAAACGTTTTGCCAAACCCTCCGACAGATTTTGGCAAGCAGTGTGGCCCTCAGCATTGCGCGGTAGTGATGCGAAGTCCAACGAGTTTGTGGCCTTGGCGCCGCTTTCACTGAAGGTGCAACGCGGCGAAGCGCTGGGCTTGATTGGTCGCAATGGCGCAGGCAAATCGACCTTGTTGCAAATGGTGTGCGGCACTTTGAACCCTAGCAGTGGCAGCGTGAAAGTGAACGGCAAAATTGGCGCGCTGTTGGAATTGGGCGCGGGCTTCAATCCTGAATTTACGGGTCGCGAAAATGTTTATTTGGCCGCAGCCGTGATGGGTTTGTCGGGCGCCGAAACCGATGCTTTGTACGAAAGCATTGTGGAATTTTCTGGCATTCGCGAGTTCATTGACCAGCCGGTTAAAACTTATTCGAGTGGCATGTATGTGCGCTTGGCCTTCTCCATTGCCACCAGCGCCAATCCCGATATTTTGGTGATTGACGAAGCCTTGAGTGTGGGCGATGGCGCGTTTGCCAAGAAGTCGTTTGAGCGCATCATGCAACTCAAAGCGCAAGGCACCACGGTGCTGTTTTGCTCGCACTCCATGTACCAAGTGGAATCGTTTTGCGACCGTGCTGTGTGGCTAGACCATGGGCAAGTGCAAATGGAAGGGCCTGCATCGGATGTGGTGGCGGCGTATACCGACAGCTTGCGTGCCGAAGGGGGTGATGGCGCTTTGCATTCAGCTTCTTCAGTGGCTGCAGGGCTTGAAAAAGCCGATGCAAAAGATGCCTTGGCTGCAGATGCCAATGCATTGATTGCCGCAGCAAGCGATGCCGCTACAACCCCTTCAGCAGCACCCACAGGCCTCACTCGCATCACAGGCATTGAAGTCAGTGTGGACGGCGTGGTGGGCCGCGAGTTGCAAGCGGTCAGTTTGCAAAGCGATGTGCACATCACCGTGAAGTTTGAGTCAGATCCTGCGCAGCCCTGCCCTACGTTTGCCACTGGCTTTGCATTGCCCGATGGCCAAATTTTTACCAGCGCGTACACCTTGTTTGATGGCATCTCCATTGCGCGCGATGCGCAAGGCCGAGGCCAAGCCACTGTGGTGTTTGAAAAACTGCCGCTGATGAAGGGCCGTTTTTCAGTGGGCGCCTATTTGTTCGACGAACGTGCGCTGCATGTGTACGACGTGGTGCTGCAAGCCGCTACGGTGGTGGTCACGCAGCCTGGCGTGCATCAAGGCTTCGTGCAATTGCCACACCGCTGGCAATAAAAACTATCCCTTTTGCGGCGTTTGCAAAGCGCCCAGCAAATCGTAAAACTGTTGCTCGGGTGCGCGCATCACGTGCGGGCCAATGCAATCCAAAGCGGTTTGCGTCAACTGCTCTGACGTGCAGGTGTTGGGGTCGATGGCAGGATACAAGGTGAGCAAATGCCGCTGCGTTTGCGCGTTGTATTCAATGGCCGCCGGCACCACTTGTGCGCCTGTGAGTTGCGCCAATTTGGCGGGGCCGGTTTGCAAATAAATGCTTTGGCCCATGAACTCAAACTGTTGCTCGGGCTTGTCGGCAGCGGGCTCGCGCACATCGAGGGCCACTGTGAGGACATGGTGCGGCTGCTTGAGCCAGCGCACCGAGCCGATGGGACTTTGGTCGGTGTAAAAGATCACAGGCGCATTGCAACTTTCGGCGGAGCGCTTGTGCACACCTAGCCAAAACTCTTTTTCTTCGGGCGTGCAAAACTCCAAATTGCGACGTGATGCAATGGACGTGATGGGTGCGCCACCGCACATGTGATGCAAGGCGCCGTTCATCAGCAACCAGCTGCCGTGGTGCACAAAGACTACAATGACCGAGCCTTTGGCAAGGGCTTCGGTGTAGTGCGCAGCCCCTTCAATGTCGATGCGTTTTTGAATGTAAGACGCGCGGTATTGGTAGGTTTCGTCGCACATGAATTGGCGGTAAGCCGCCAGGTCAAAGGGCATGGCCAATGCAGGCGGTTGGTCTGCATCCACAGCCGGCGCTTGGGGCGCAACAGCGCTGGCTGAAGCAGTCTCAGTTGCTTTTGCCGGTTGGAGCCAAGAAATTAGCCGTTTCCACATGTTGTAATTCTGAATACCGTGATATTGTTTGCTCAATGATAAAACATCGCTACGCCCACGAAATTGACCCCAACGGTGGCAGTGCCGCCGCGGTCTTGGCGCGCATGGTCGAGCCCGGGCAGCGCGTGCTTGAACTGGGAACTGGCCCTGGCACCGTCACACGCATCTTGCACGCCAAAGGCTGCAAGGTGACGGGCGTAGAGATGGACCCCGAAACACTGGCCACGTGCGCACCCTTTTGCGAGCGCACAGTGCAAGCCAATCTAGAAGACCCGCAATGGGCCGCCCCTTTGGCCGGCGAAAGCTTTGACGCCATCATTTGCGCCGACGTGCTGGAGCACTTGCGCGATCCACGTCCTTTGCTGAACCAATTGCATGGGTTTTTAAAGCCCGGTGGCAGCGTGCTGATGTCCTTGCCCAATGCCTCGCACTTGACGGTGGTGGCCAGTTTGCTGGGCGGGCGTTTTCCGTATCAAAAGAACGGTTTGCTAGACCACACGCACCTGAAGTTTTACGGCCGCGAAGACCTGGACGCTTTGCTGCGCGAATGCGGTTTGCTGTGGCAACACTGGCACACGGTGCAAGTAGACCCTGCGCAAGCTGAGCTCAAAGCCTATTGGCATCTGCTTGACCAAGAGACGCAGGCTTTCTTAAAAGCCAAGTGTGCTGATGGCGATGTTTACCAACATGTGGTGCGGGCGCAGCCGGCCACAGAGACTTCTCATTTGCAAAAACTGGCCAACGAACGCGCCGAACTGATTCAATCGCACAACGCTGAAATCCTTGCCCTGAACCACCAATTGGCCGCACAAAACATGGCGTCACAAGCAGAACGAAGTGCAGCTTTGGCGCAGCAGCAAGCTTTGATGGCACATGAAAAAAACACCCAAGCCACCTTGGCCTGGACCGAATCGCAATTGCAAAACCACAAGCAATCGATTCAAGAATTGCACGCAGAAATTGCGACACTGAAGCAGTCCACCTCGTGGCGCATCACGGCACCACTGCGCAAGTTGCTGCGTAAAATTTCTGATTGATTGTTTATTGACCTGCGCCTTGAGCGGCGCATCCACGCTGGCTTAGCGGCGAATGCGGCGCCACACCGATACCCATTTTTTGAGCGGATGGTAAAGACTGCGCAAGCCTGGCGTATTCAAAACCACTTGCTTGAGCCATGATGTGGGCACGCCAGCCACTTGGCTTTGGCGCGTCATCTCTTCCACAATCTGCTGAATCTCGGGCAGCGTCAATTCCACCTTGAGCAAATCGTGTTTGGCCTTGGCTTTGGCGTAGTACGTGTCTAGCACAGCCTGACGTTGAATGGCTTTGTCCAGTTGGTCAGGCACGCGGTACAAAGACGTTACTTTGGGCACCAGTTTGAAATCGTGTTTCAACGAATACCGCACCCACAAGTTCCAGTCTTCTAAGTTTTCCAAATCCAAGTCGAAGCCGCCGTATTCTTCAAAAAGCTTGCGTTGGAACAACACGGTTTGAATGGGGAAATAGTTGTGGTGCCACAAGGTAGCGCGGCTAAAGGCTTGGCGGTGAATGAGGCTGTGCATCACGTTTTCATAGACCCAAGGCTCTTCACTTTGCACATGCGTGCGCACTTCATAACCCAGTGAATACACCGCACCCAATTGCGGTTGCTTCAGCCATTCACTCACCAACACTTCAAGGTGATCCGCGTAGAACAAATCGTCGTCGTCTAAAAAGCAGCACAGCTGACCGGTGGCCGCTTCCAGGGCTTTGTTGCCGGCCACACAGCGGCCCGATTTGGGCAAAGGCACATAGACCACCTTGGCCAACACGCCGCTGCTGCGAAGTGCGTCGACTGCGGCTTTGGCGCTTTCAACGCCTTGGCCACCATCTTCCACCACCACCAATTCAATGGGGCCGCCCAAGTGCGCATAAGTCTGCTGCGCCACACTGGCCATGGCCTCGTGCAACTTGCCAGCGCGGCCAGGCATGGTGCGCATCAGCACGCTGACCATGGGTGCGCCTTGCGCTGAAGCCTTGGCTTGTTCAAGGGGGGATTGGGTCGCCACAGGGTATTCGTAAAACGCGCCTTCGCGCGCCATTTCGTAATCCCACATGCGAAACGGAAACTTCTCTTGGCTCTTGCGGCGTGTGCTTAAAAACTGAGGCGCCAGCTTCAACAGTTTGAAACTTTGCGCCAGCAATTTGCGGCGCATGCCTGGAAACAAGGGCCGCATGGCAAACAAACCGGCAAACATCACAAAGCCTTGAATCACTTCATGGCGACGGCCATAGCGGCAACGCAACAACACATTGGCCAGCGTGCTACCCAAAAATTGTTGCGGCTTGATTTGCGCCGCTTCTTCGTATGTGAAATGCCACACGGTGGCATTGGGCACATAGCGCAAGGTGTAGCCATGATCGCGCAAGCGGTAAGACAACTCGACGTCTTCGCCGTACAAAAAGAGCAAGGGCTCATAGCCTTTGACGGCTTTAAGCGCTTCAGTTTTGAACAGCACGCAAGCACTTGAACACCAAGCTGTTTCACCCGTTACAGGGTGATAGTCTTTGGGATGCTCGTAAGGTTTTTGGCGGCACTCCCAAGCGGCTACTTTGGCGCCTGCTTGACCTGGCGCTTGGGCGGCATCGCGTTGCGCTGTTTGCAGCAAAGTGGTGAGGGTGTCGTGCTCAAACTCGAGATCGACGTTGGTGACCCAAAAGAAAGGCGTTTGCGTGAGGGCCAGGTTGTGGTTGTGGCCCGCGCCAAAACCGATGTTGGGGCCTTGGTGCAATTGCACGCTGGCAAAGCGGTGGCCGGCACCCCCTTCAGACAACAACTGCGCTTGGAGCGCGGCATAGGTGCCGTCGGTGGACCCGTTGTCGAGCACACACAAGGCAATTTGGTCACAAGGCAAATCTTGCTTGAACAAACTCTCAAAAAAGGCCGGCAGCCATTTTTCAGAGTTGTAGGTGACGATTGACAGGGTGAGGACAGGGGCGGGTCTTGTTGTTGTCTCTTGCATTGCCGCGTTCATTTCAATTTCTTGAATTATCCGCGAAAGGGCTTGAGCTTCAGCGCCGGCTTCTCAACAAAATGCCATGACAGGGCGGCCAAAGCGACTGTGATCACCAAGGTGCTTAAAAGATACGCAGGCAGCGCCATTTCCGGCCAAAAGGACACCAGGGTTTGTTGCACCGGGAAGGCATAAATGTAGATGCCGTAGGAATAGTCGCGGGCGTGCATGCGAACCAGCCATGGCTGACGCGCAAGGCCAAAGGCCAACACCACAAAGGGCAGCACCACCCAAGCGGCCATGGCAAACCAATGCGGCTGCACACCCAGGCACAGCCACAGCACCAAAGCCAACAACACGTTGGACAGGGTGAAGTACTTGGTCAACTTCAAACAAAACAAACTGGCACCCACCAAAAAGTACACCCCGCACATGGGTACTTGCCGCAGGTCGGTGCGGTACATCACCAAGGCTTCGGTGGTGGTACCGGCCCAGAGCGCTGCGAGCAGCATGAACACCAAAGCCATCACGCCCACAGCCCAAGCCAGCAGACGATTGGATACTGCCTTGAAGGCAGCGGCTAGAAGGCCCAGCAAGGCCAGCAGCAGGTACATGAAAAACTCGACGGGCAAACTCCACAAGGAGCCGTTCACTGCGTGCGGCAGCCTGTTGTTGGCAAACACACCGGGCAAGTGATAGGTGATGTACAGCGCCATGTTGGTCAGGTAGCCACGCGTGTGCTCATTGCGCCAGTAGGTGCCTGCGTCTAGTGTGGTCAGTAGCGGCCCCAAAACCAACACACTGAGCAAGGTGCAAACCGCCAAGCCTGGAAAAATACGCAGTGCGCGCTTGGCCAAGAAACGCAGCACATGGGGGTCGCGCTCCCAACTTTGCGCCACCAAATAGCCACTGATGGCAAAGAAGATGTAAACGCCCAAGGGCCCCATGGGCACCCACTGCAAAAACAGCGGCTCGGGCAACCCCAAAAACACAAACGCATGCCCGTACAGCACCAAGCCAGCAGCAAACCACCGCAGTGCTGTGAGGTTGTTGTGGTGATCGGGTGCAGGCGTCACAACGGCCTGCCCTTCAATAGGCACCATTGCGTCCAAACACCACCTTGATGGTTTTGAACAAGATGGCCAAGTCGTACCAAAGTGACCAGTTCTTCACGTACCAAGCGTCAAGGTAGACGCGGGTTTCATAATCGACGTCGTTGCGTCCACTCACCTGCCACAGGCCCGTCATGCCGGGGCGCACCATGAGGTAGTAGCTTTTTTCTAGGCCGTACTTTTGCAACTCGTCTTGCACAATGGGACGCGGCCCCACCAAGCTCATTTCGCTTTTAAGCACGTTGAACAATTGAGGCAATTCATCGAGGCTGGTGCGGCGCAAAAAATCGCCCATGCGGCTGATGCGGGGATCGTCTTTGAGCTTGTGTTCTTTGTCCCACTCAGCTTTGAGGTGGGCGTTGTGTTGCAACAAGCTTTGCAATTGCTGCTCGGCATTGGGCACCATGGAACGGAATTTGTAGCAATCAAATTTGCGGCCGTTTTTGCCAATGCGCTGATGCGCAAACAACACGCTGCCGCCCTCCAGTTTTAAGAGCAACGCAATCAACAACATCATGGGCGACAACACAACCAACAGAAGTGCTGCCACCAAGGTGTCAAACAAGCGCTTGGTGAGGCGCGCGGGCCAACGGCGCAGGTTGTTGCGCACACGCAAGAGCGCCACTTCGTGCGAAAAGAAGTGCGACATGTCGGTGCCATACAAAGGCACGCCGCGCATGGCAGGAATGACGCTGATGTCGGTGGCGCCCCACTGCGTGAGGGTGCGCAGCCAGTGCTCGCGCTGCTCGGCTTGGGAATGCTCCAAGGCGATGACCCACTGAATGCCCGGCTGATCTGCCAGCACTTCGAGTTGATGCAAATTGAGCAGTGTTTGATTCTTTTGTTTGAGGCGCGGACTGGGCTCATCGACATCCACATACCCCGCCACTTCAAAGCCCATGCGGGGTTCGCTCTCCAATGCAATGGCAGCTTCGACGGCGTTTTCGCCATGGCCAATGATGATGGTGGGGCGAATCCAGAGGCCCATTTGTTTGAGCATCCAGCGGGTGATCACGCGACCCCACACCACCATGGCCACAGCCAGGATCCACACCAGCACCCACCACAAACGCGAGGAGTTCCAGCGGGTGGAGGCCACCAAGGTCATGTCGAGCAAGGCCAAGCTGCCCATGAGGCGCAAGATGTCGCCCAGCTCGTCCCAAAACGGACGGCGATCGCTGTAGTGCTGAAAGCGCATGAGGAAGAGCATGAGCCCCAAAAACACCAGGCCGCTCCAGGCCACATAGCGCTGCATGTCTTGCGTGGAAAACCACACGCTGACGTTTTGACTGGGGCTGACCGCCACATTGATGAGCGTGGCCATGGCAAATGCGATGGCAAAGGCAATGGCGTCGCCCAGCAGAATGGCAAATTTAGAAACGCGAACTTGGAACAGCGACAGCGTGTTGATCATGCTTGCTGACGCCAGAAAGATTTGTACATGCTCAAGCGTTGGTTCAAGGCGCGTGGCCAGAGGCGATGCCACTGACCCAGTTTATAGCCGCACAATTTGACCGCGTTGGTGAAGACCATTTGCAAGAGGCCGCCTAGCAGGCTGGGGACCTTGCTGGGTGCAGGATTTGTTGTGGCTTTGCCACTTGCAAGCAATTGCAAGTTGGCCCACTGATGACTCAAGAGACGCCAGCCTTCACCCTCGGCACGGCCAAAGCTTTGCAAAAGCCATGGGTTTTGAGCGTGAAAGACGCCAGTGTCAAACATGCGCTGAAAATCCTGTCGACCGTTGTACTGGTGTGAATGATAAACGGCCGCTTGGGCTTGGTATTGCAGGGATTGACCCGATAGCAACAACTTGGCGGCCATGAAAGTGTCTTCGCCCAAGGGCAGGCCCGCGGGCATACCGCCCTGGGCTTGCAGCACTGACAGGCGGTAGGCGCCAAAGGCATTGGAGAAAAAACAGGTTTTGAGGCCCAAGCTTTCTTTGTCTTGCAATTGCACCGTGCGCGAGGCTGCCGGGTAATTGAATTGGCGAAAGTTTGCTTCCAACCAAGCGGCCTGCGGTTTAGGCAACTGGCGGCCAAAGGCGGCGGCCACTTGAGGGTTTTGGAAGGCTTGGACCAGCTTTTGCAAGGCATCGGGTTGGGCCAAGACGGCATCTTGGGTCATGAACACCACCACCTGCGGTGGCTTGTGGGGGTGCGCTTGCAGGGCTTGATTGAGGGCCCATTGGCGTGTGCCGCCATGGTCAAACTGGGCGGCTTGTACGTGCAGCAAGGTGACGACTGGTGCGCCGGGGCTTTGTGGCGATGCTGGGTTTGCAGCCTGTTCGGACAGCGCCAAACTGCCGTCTGTAGAACCCGAGTCGACCACCACCAAGTGGTCGGGTTGGCAGTCTTGCTGTTTGAGGGCTTGAAGCCATTGGGCCCATTCGGCCAGGCCGGGGTTGTAGGTGGGCACCACCAACCAGAACCTGTGTGGGGTCTGTGCTTCAGCTGCAAGCAAATGCAAGCTGTTTGAAGCTGTTTGGCTGGGGTTTTCACCCTGATATGTGACCTGGGACACAGTGGCTGTCAAAGTGGGGCAATCTATAATTTCTGATTGCTGATTTAAGAAAAAGTATTCATTGTTGCGCCGCCCATTTCCTGCCGTTGCATTTTCATTGTTTGCACTTGTATTGGCAGGTGCACCCACAAGCACCAAATTGGGTGGCTTGGCCTGGGTGTTGCTGTGCTTGATGGGATTTTGGGCATTTTTGCGGTCGGAACGAATTCAGCAATCTGACATTGGCTTGCAATTCACGGCAAACGGTGCCCATTCAGGCCCATCCCCCGTAGAGGAAGCCGCCAGAATCTGGCTGTTTGCCTGCCTTGCTGCCACGGCCATTCGAATCATACCCCACGCCTTTTGGCAAGACGACTGGGACCGGCGGCATGCCGAGTTCCGCTTGGTCTTGGGTGCGTTGGCCACGGTTGCCTTGGTCAAATGGCCACCGTTTTACCGGCTCACGGGTCTTCAAAAGCGCGGCATTGGCGACGCCTTGGCCATGGCATGTGCTTTGGGCATGGGCGTGACGGTGTTGTATGGGCGCGAAACCCCGCTTCACGCCATTGCTTGGGCGGTTAGCCTCAGTTTTTTGGTCTGCCTGTTGGCGCCCATGGTGCTAGACCCCCTGCTGTCGCCGGTTCGCCGCGTCCTGTGGCCGCTGGCCGTGGTGATGGGCTGCATGGGCGTGGTCTTAAGCCAATCCCGGGGCGTTTATGGATTGCTCATTTGGATGGCGCTGGCCAGTTATGTGGCCGCCTCCAATCGCACACTGCTTCAAATGTCCACCTTCCGCCTGCGCACCTGGCTGGGCTTGGCCTTGGTTTTTGGGGGTTTCATTTGGCTGCTGTCTGCCCAACCGGCATGGCTCACCTCTGTGGTTCACCGCCTGGCTGAAGTGTGGGTTGAGGCGTCCATGTCGCAAAGCAATCCGGGTGAAGCAGCCAATACCTCTGTGGGTTCGCGCTTGTTCTTGTGGAGCAAAGCACTCGATGCCATTGAAGTCCAACCTTGGTTGGGCTATGGCAAAGAAAACAGCATTGCCATGATCAAGCAGTGGGGTCTTGAGATCAATTCAGTTCAGGTGCAAAAGTTGGGGCACTTGCACCACGAGTTTTTAGACGCATGGGTTAGCCACGGCCTGATGGGCATTTTGAGTTTGTTGGTGCTGGCCACCGGCATGGGCTTGGTGGTGCGCAAGTTGTGGGTGCCCCATCCGCGCGCGGCGCAGGGTATTTTGGGCATCTTGTTCATGCACCTCACTGCGGGCTTGTCGAATACCAACATGGTTCATAACTACTATGGCGCCATGTTGTCACTCAGCATTTCACTGGCGCTGGTGATGGCGGCCAGCGAAGAGACGCCTCGCTAAATTCGCTTCAACAAGCGCCGCACTTTGGCTGCGCTTGTTGAACTTTTGCTTATCTGGCCAAAACCGCCTTCAAAGCTTTGCCCGTGTGGGTGCCCAAACGCACCACGTCTTCGGGGCTGGCACTGGCCACCACTTGGCCACCAGCCTTGCCGCCATCGGGGCCCAGGTCAATGATCCAATCGGCTTCGGCAATCACATCCAAGTCGTGCTCAATCACCAACACGCTGTGCCCCGCGTTCACCAAGCGGTGCAACACGTGAATCAGCTTGTCGACGTCGGCCATGTGCAGGCCCACGGTGGGTTCGTCGAGCACGTACAAGGTGTGCGGCGCTTTGTTGCCGCGCTTGCCCACTTCATCACGCACCTTGGTGAGTTCTGTCACCAACTTAATGCGCTGTGCTTCGCCGCCACTCAGGGTTGGACTCGGTTGTCCTAAGGTGAGGTAGCCTAGGCCAACGTCTTTTAAAAGTTGCAGCGGGTGTGCAATGGACGGCATGGTTTCGAAGAAGCCTACCGCTTCATCCACTTCCATTTTGAGCACGTCGCCAATGCTTTTGCCGCGCCACGTCACTGCCAAGGTTTCAGGGTTGAAGC
>CANGCI010000054.1 GCA_947451995.1 Comamonadaceae bacterium
GCGCCAGGCTTGCGCACTGACACGTTGGCATCGCAACGGAAACTGCCCTCTTGCATGTTGCCATCGCAAATGCCAATCCAGGTCACAATTTTGTGCAACTCTTTGGCATAAGCCACCGCTTCTTCGCTAGAGCGAATGTCGGGCTCGGTCACAATTTCCAAGAGGGGTGTGCCTGCGCGATTCAGGTCAATGCCGCTCTGGCCAATGAAGTCTTCGTGCAAAGATTTGCCAGCGTCTTCTTCCAAGTGCGCTCTCACCAAGCGAACGGTTTTTTTCTCGTCGCCCACAAAGAACGACACCTCGCCGCCTTGCACCACCGGAATTTCAAACTGACTGATTTGATAGCCCTTGGGCAGATCTGGGTAGAAGTAATTTTTGCGCGCAAAAATACTTTCTTCAGCAATGTGCGCACCCACCGCCAAGCCCAATTCAATGGCGCGTTCCACCGCACCTTTGTTCATGACGGGCAGCGTGCCTGGCAAGGCCAAGTCCACCGCACACGCTTGCGTGTTGGGCTCTGCACCAAACGCTGTAGGTGCCCGGCTGAAAATTTTGCTCTGTGTAGAAAGTTGGGCGTGGGTTTCAAAGCCAATGACCACTTCGTAGCCTTGGACCAACAGCGATTTTTGTTTCGTGCTCATTTTGCGCCTCCTGGTTGACGGAGGTGAAAGTCAGTGGCCTGCTGCAAACGGTGTGCGGCATTGAGCAACTGTGCTTCTTTGAAATAATTGCCAATCAGCTGCAAGCCCACAGGCATGCCCTCTTCGCCAAATCCTGCTGGCACGCTCATGCCAGGCAAGCCTGCCAGCGATGCTGGCAAGGTAAAGATGTCGGCCAAATAATTGGCCACAGGATCGTCGGCTTTTTCACCCAACTTCCATGCCACGGTAGGTGCAACAGGACCCGCAATGACGTCGCAAACTTTGAAGGCTTGTTGGAAGTCATCGGAAATCATGCGGCGAATTTTTTGCGCTTGCAGGTAGTACGCATCGTAGTAACCGTGCGACAACACATACGCGCCCGTCATGATGCGACGTTTCACTTCTTCGCCAAAGCCTTCAGCGCGTGAGCGCTTGTACATCGACACGAGGTCGGTGTAGTCCTTGGTGCGATGGCCAAACTTCACGCCATCGAAACGGCTCAAGTTGCTTGACGCTTCAGCAGGCGCAATGATGTAGTAAACGGGAATGGAAAGCTCTGTGCGTGGCAAGCTGATCAGAACCAACTTGGCGCCCAGCTTTTCGTATTCTTTCAACGCAGCATCGACAGCGGCGCGAACACCCGGCGCCAAACCTTCACCAAAGAATTCTTTGGGAATGCCGATGCGCAAGCCATCGAGAGACGCATTCAGATCGCGTGCAAAGTTTTCTGAGGGCACATCAAGTGATGTGGAGTCGCGGTCTAAATCGGGGCCGCACATGGCAGACAACATCAGCGCGCAATCTTCTGCAGTGCGAGCCATCGGGCCAGCTTGGTCCAAGCTCGATGCATAGGCAATCATGCCGTAACGTGACGCGCGACCATAAGTGGGCTTGATGCCCGTGATACCGCAAAAGCTGGCGGGTTGGCGAATTGAACCACCCGTGTCGGTGCCGGTTGCAGCCGGCACCAAGCGCGCAGCCACTGCGGCCGCACTGCCACCCGACGATCCGCCAGGTACACGCGCTGTGTCCCAAGGATTGGTGACGGATTTGTAAGCGGAGTTCTCATTGGACGAACCCATCGCGAATTCATCGCAATTGAGCTTGCCCACATTCACCATGCCGGCGCCGCCTTCTTGCACGCCCAATTTGCGCACCACAGTAGCGTCAAATGGCGAGCGATAGCCTTCCAACATCTTAGAGCCGGCCGTGGTGGGAAAGTCGGTGGTGACAAAAATGTCTTTGTGCGCCATGGGCACACCGGCCAAAGGACCTGCTGTACCAGCGGCCAATTGGGCATCCGCCACTTTGGCTTGCGCCAGCGTGGCTTCTGCATTGAGGCTTAAAAAAGAACCCGATGTATCGGCCTGGCTGCGCGCCAAAAAGTGCTGCGCAAGCTCGGTGGCGCTGACTTTTTTAGCGCGAAGGTCGGCCGCCAGGGCAGCAACGGTTAAATCATGCAAAGTGGTCATGGCGGTCCCTTACTCAATCACTTTGGGAACCAAAAACAAGCCGCGCTCGACAGCGGGGGCGCTTTGTTGGTTGGCCTCGCGCTGATTGGGCTCGCTGGCCACGTCGTCTCTCAGGCGCAGGGCCACCTCTTGGATGGTGGCAATGGGGTGTGGCAAGGGCTGAACACCGGTGGTGTCGACCGCGCGCATGGCTTCCACCATGGTGAAAAAGCCATTGATTTGGTCCAACATGCGTTGGCCCTCCTCGGGCGGGAGCTCTAACCGGGCCAAATTGGCAATGCGGTCAATATCTTGGGCAGTCAATGACATAAAAATTAACTCTTTACGGGCTCTTTACGGGCGCTGAAGCCCTCAAATTTGGGGCCCCAATTCGCGTTTTTTTTCAAGCGATCGGTTATTATCGTGCGTTCGCTGCAGGCTCTCCAAAAAAGCCTGTTCAAGCCCACAAATTTTTCCCTTTCATGCCCCCCAAACCGCAGTTGACCGCCTCAAAACTGCAGTTGTTTAGGATTTGTTATGTTCAGCTCGTTCCGCCGCTATTTTTCTACCGACTTGGCCATTGACCTGGGTACGGCCAACACCCTCATTTTTGTCCGCGACAAAGGCATCGTTTTGGACGAGCCTTCTGTGGTGGCCATCCGCCACGAAGGCGGCCCCCAAGGCAAGAAAGTCTTGCAAGCTGTCGGTCACGAAGCCAAGTCCATGTTGGGCAAGGTGCCGGGCAACATTGAAGCCATTCGCCCGATGAAAGACGGCGTGATTGCCGACTTCACGGTCACCGAGCAAATGCTCAAGCAGTTCATCCGCATGGTGCACCCCCGCAGCACCTTCAAACCTAGCCCCCGAATCATCATTTGCGTGCCCTGTGGTTCTACCCAAGTCGAGCGCCGTGCCATTCGCGAATCGGCTTTGGGCGCTGGCGCTTCCGAGGTGTACCTCATTGAAGAACCCATGGCAGCTGCCATTGGCGCGGGCTTGCCCGTGTCTGAAGCCTCTGGCTCTATGGTGGTCGACATTGGCGGCGGCACCACCGAAGTGGGCGTGATTTCTTTGGGCGGCATGGTCTACAAAGGCAGCGTGCGCGTGGGTGGCGACAAGTTTGACGAAGCCATCATCAACTACATCCGCCGCAACTACGGCATGCTGATTGGCGAACCCACTGCTGAAGCCATCAAGAAAAGCATTGGCTCTGCCTTCCCAGGTAGCGAAGTGCGCGAAATGGAAGTCAAAGGCCGCAACCTGTCCGAAGGCGTGCCCCGCAGCTTCACTATCAGCAGCAACGAAATTTTGGAAGCGCTCACCGATCCGCTGAACAACATTGTGTCTGCGGTCAAAACAGCGCTGGAGCAAACCCCTCCCGAGTTGGGCGCCGACATTTCTGATCGCGGCATGATGCTCACTGGTGGTGGCGCCTTGCTGCGCGACCTCGATCGTCTGTTGTCCGAAGAAACTGGCTTGCCCGTCTTGGTGGCAGAAGATCCCCTCACTTGCGTGGCCCGCGGTTGCGGCATGGCCCTCGAACGCATGGACCGTCTGGGCAGCATCTTCACCAGTGAATAACACTGGCGCATCGCATGGCGCTGGAGTCTCTTGACCGCAGCCCCCCACCTTTCTTCAGGGTGGGGTTTGCGCCCCTGACCAAACTGATTTTTTTCGGCGCCCTGTCTGTGGTGCTGATGTTTGGCGACAAACAACTTCAATTTACCAAACCCATTCGCGCCGGCCTTGCCACCTTGGTCCTGCCCGTTCAGTGGTTGGTGCTGCAACCTGGACAAGCCCTGTCATCTGTTGGCCAGCACTTTGAAAGCTTGGACGACGCGCAACAAAAATTAAAGCAGGCCCAGTCGCAAGTCTTGCTGCAATCCTTGCGTGCCCAACAAGTTGAGCAGTTGCAACTTGAAAACCAAAACCTTCGTCAGCTGATGGGACTGCAAAGCACTGTGACCACGCCCTCCCAAGTGGCTGAAGTTTTGTTTGATGTGCCCGACCCCTACAACCAACGCATCGTGATTGACAAAGGGCAACTCAAAGATGTGGCGCTAGGCTCTCCCGTCGTCGACACCGGGGGCGTTGTGGGTCAGGTGACTCGCGTGTACCCCTTGTCTGCCGAAGTCACATTGCTCACAGACCGCGATCAAACCATCCCTGTGCTCAACAGCCGAACAGGCGCACGCAACATCGCCAGCGGCGATATCTTGGGTGGCATCCCACAAATCGAACTTAAATTTGTGCCCGCCAGTGCTGACGTCAAAGAAGGCGACTTGCTCACCACCAGCGGCATCGATGGCGTGTACCCAGCCGGCCTGCAAGTGGCTCGTATCTCGCACATTGAACGACGTGTTGATATTTCGTTTGCACGCATTCATGCCAAGCCTTTGGCCGACATGAAAGGCCGGCATGTGTTGATCTTGCAACCCATTGGCGCTCAGACAACAAAGGGCAAAGCACCATGATCATGTCGCGTCGTGAAGCCCTGTTGCTGCCCGTCAGTCCTTGGTTCATTGGGGCCAGTCTGTTGGTCTGCTTGGTGTTGAACATGCTGTTGGGTTTGACACAAGCCATTTGGTTGCCCGATCTGCTGGCCATCTGTATTTTCTTTTGGGGCATTCATCAACCTCGACGTGTTGGCATTGGTATTGCTTTTTGCTTGGGCCTTTGGACCGATGTGCAGCAGTCGTCCCTGATGGGGCAACATGCACTCACGTATGCCATCTTGAGTTACTGCGCTTTCACTTTGCATCGGCGACTGCTGTGGTTTCCCCTCAAAGAACAAATGATCCAAATCATTCCATTCCTGTTCTTGTCGGAAGCAACAGGATGGGTCATCCGCCTCACCACTGGCGATGATTTTCCGGGTTGGCCATTGCTGCTCTCGCCCATCTTGGAAACCTTGTTGTGGCCGGCAGCCAACTTTATTTTGTTGGCACCACAGCGTCGGGCGCACGATCCTGACGCCAATCGCCCTATCTAAATCATGGCGCTGCACCTGCCCTCGTTAAGCGAGTTGCGCAACACCGAGTTTGAGATTTTCAAATTTCAAACGCGCGTGATGGTGCTGCAAGGCGTGGTGCTTTTGTGTTTTGCTTTGTTGGGCATCCGCTTGTTTTATTTGCAAGTCCTTCGGCACGAAGACTTGTTGGAGCAAGCAGAAAACAATCGCACCGCCGTCTTGCCCACGGTGCCCAATCGCGGCACGATCATGGACCGCAACGGCGTTGTGTTGGCCAACAACTACTCGGCCTACACACTCGAAATTACACCTTCACGCGTGAAGGACCTCGAAGCCACCATCGACAGTTTGTCTGAGATCATTGACATCCCACTGCGCGATCGTCGTCGCTTCAAACGCATGCGAGAAGAGTCTAAGAACTTTGACTCACTGCCCATTCGCTCACGTCTCACAGAAGATGAAGTGGCCAAGTTCTCTGCGCAGCATTACCGCTTTCCGGGCGTTGAAATCAAGGCACGCTTGTTCCGCAACTACCCTTATGGTCATCTGGCCAGCCACGTGGTGGGCTACATCGGCCGCATCAACCAAAAAGAAAAAGAGCAAATTGAAGAAAGCGATGACGAAGGCAACTACCGAGGTACCCAATACATCGGCAAGTTAGGCGTCGAACAGCGCTATGAGCGAGAACTGCATGGTGTCACCGGTGTGCAAGAGGTCGAAACCTCGGCTGGTGGCAAAGCCGTCCGACGACTGGCCAGCAGACCCGCCACGCCTGGCCAAAACGTGGTGCTGTCACTCGACATCAAATTGCAAAAGATGGTGGAAGACTTGTTCGGCGATCGGCGCGGTGCGTTGGTGGCCATGGACCCGCGCACCGGCGAAGTTTTAGCCTTCGTCAGCAAGCCCACCTTCGATCCCAATTTATTTGTCGATGGCATCGACAGCGAAAGCTGGAAAGCCTTGAGTGAGTCGATCGACAAGCCTCTGCTGAACCGGGCCATTCGCGGCACTTACCCACCGGGGTCCACCTACAAACCCTTCATGGCCTTAGCGGCACTCGAAACAGGCAAACGCAGCGCCAGCGAAATCATCAACGACCAAGGTTCATGGAACTACGGGGGTCACACCTTTCGAAGCCACGGCGATACAGGCCTTGGGCCTGTTGACATGGTTCGCTCCATTGTGTTGTCCAGCAATGTGTACTACTACTCGTTGGCCAACACCATGGGCGTGGATGCCATTCACGACTTCATGAAGCCCTTGGGTTTTGGCCAAATCACGGGCATCGATTTACCAGGTGAAGTGCGCGGCGTGCTGCCAAGCACCCAATGGAAAAAGAACACTTACAAGAAAGCCGAGCAACAACGTTGGTACGGCGGTGAAACCATCTCCCTGGGCATTGGCCAAGGTTACAACGCCTTCACCATGCTGCAATTGGCCACGGCAACGTCCACCTTGGCCAATGGCGGGGTGGTGCGCAAACCTCGCTTGGTCATGGCCACACAAGATCCCATTGCACGTGTAGACCGAAGCGTGGCCGGTGAGGAGCCTCTGAATTTAGGCTTCAAGCCCGAGAATGTGGCGGTGGTGAAGCAAGGCTTGATTGGCGTGGCCAAAGAAGGCACCTCTGCCAGAGTGTTTGCGGGCACGCCCTACCAAAGTGCGGGCAAAACAGGCACAGCACAAGCCGTCACCATTGGCCAAAAAGACAAGTACAACGCCAGCAAACTGGAAGAGCATCAGCGCGACCACGCCTTGTACATGGCCTTTGCACCGGCTGACGAGCCGCAAATTGCCTTGGCCATTGTGGTGGAAAACGCCGGCTTTGGTGCCGCCCAAGCAGCGCCCATTGCCAGACGTGTTTTTGATTACTGGCTGCAAGGCGACTACCCCAGCGTCGAAGACATTGAAGCCTCGCAAAAAGGTTTGGCCGCATCACCTGTGGGTGCGCGCAGGCGAAAAGAAGACATCCTGCTGGCACCTAGCGAAGGCGTGGTGGGCGGCATTAAAAACCGCTAACACCTTCAAGTCAACTTAGATCAGGCCATCTCACATGCGGGCTGATTACTGCGGTTCAATGCCAGCGCGTTTGGCCACACCCGCCCACTTTTGATAATCACCCTTGATCAAGTTCGCAAATTCTTGCGATGAGCTGCCTACCGGCTCAGCACCCTCGGCGGCCAGCTTTTCTTTGACCTCTTTGCTTTGCAAAGCTTTGATCATTTCTGCATTGATGGCTTGAACAATGGCTTGGGGGGTGCCTGCTGGCGCCACCAGGCCATACCACTGCAAAGCCACATAGTTGGGGACACCCGCTTCCATGACCGTTGGCACATCGGGCAAGATGTCCAAACGTTTGCTGCCCGACACAGCGAGGGGGCGAAGTTTGCCAGATTGCAAATGCGGCATCACCGTCAGCGCATTGGAGAACATGCCGTTGACTTGACCACCCAACAAATCTGTCACTGCGGGCGAAGTTCCCTTGTAGGGAACGTGCAAAGACTGCATGCCCGCCATGTAATTGAACAACTCCATCGACATGTGAGGCGAGGTGCCCACACCTGCGCTAGCGTACGTTAAGCCATTGTTGTCTTTTTTGCCCAGGGCAATCCACTCTTTCAAATTGTTGGCCTTCACGCTAGGGTGAACCACAAAAATGTTGGGCGCCGTGGCCGCCAAAGAGATGGGCGCAAAATCTTTCACAGGGTCGTAGTTGACCTTTTTGTAGAGAATGGGATTCAAGACCAAAGGGCTGGGAACAAACAACAAGGTATAGCCATCAGCAGGTGCATGAGCCACGGCTTCAATGCCAATCAAGTTGCCAGCACCGGGTTTGTTTTCCACAAAAAAACTTTGACCAAAGGCGCTGGTAAATGCTTTGGCAAGCAAGCGCGCAATGATGTCTGTGCCGCCACCCGGTGCTGAAGGCACCACAATTTTGACGGGCTTGGTGGGGTAGCTTTGCGCTTGTGCGCCGCATGAAATGAACAGCGTCAACGCTGACAAAACCAGCCAAGTTGGCTGAATCAAACGTAAGCATTGTTGCGTGAATTTAGCCATGAGCGTGCAGTGTTTGATGGGTTAAGTCGATGGGTTTGGCGGCGATCAACACAAAAGCGATCACGCAGGGTTCTGTGCCATTGTTCACCCAATTGTGAATCGTGCCCCTTTGCACCAAGACATCGCCTTGTTGCAAATGAACGGTCTGTCCATCAAGGTCCATGTCGATGGCCCCCGACATCACCACGGCATAGTCGATGGTTTCAGTGCGGTGATTTCTCGGTGCAACGCCTGGGTCGTATTGAACAATTCGGAAAACGGTGTCTTCCTTGCTCAGCGTCGACACATCCCTTGTATACCCATCGGTCGGGTCTAAGTTATCGACAGGCAATTGACTCGTCGACCACACCACACAACTTTGATGAAAGTCTCTGCGAGACAAAATGTTGGTGCACAACTCATCGTGGGTTACAACGGCTTTGCCATTGGCATCATGTCCCGTGATCACGCGTCGAATTTTCATGGGGTTACACCTTTAAAAACGTCAGAACCCGAGTGGTGATGGCCGGCTCCAAATGCGCCCATTCACCAAAAGAAATGATATCGATGTCTTGGTCCTCAATGGGCAGTTGAAACAACTGCGCGTGCGGCATCAGTTGCGCAGCCGCTATGCCATTCACACTGGCGTGTGTTTTGTCATTCCCAGGGATCACCAACACAGGAACTTGAATGGCTTTGAGCGTTTCCTCATTGACGCCCATCACAGGGTAAGACGGCCCACTGGTGAAAATCTTCAGCCAATTTTCTTGAACCCGGATGAAATCTTGAGGGTCCATGCGCATCAAGATGGCCTCATTTTCAGGTCGTGCCTTGATGCGCTCCTGGTAGTCAGGCGTTTCGCAAACGGCTTTCATGCCACCTGATTTGGCTGCATCAATGAAAATTTGGTAATACTTGGAAGGCAGTCTTCTCACAGCCGTGTCACCCCCCGTGACGCGAATCAGCACCAAGGATTTGACAATGTCAGGATGGCGCTGGGCCACCAAGATGGAAAGTCTGGCGCCAGAAGATGCCCCTCCTAAAAAGGCAGGCGTTGCCCCGAGATGTTGGAGGAGTGCGGCCAGGTCATCGGCCCAAATGATTTCTTCACCATCGCTGCCCTCGATCCGAACTTCCGATGCGCCTGTGTTTCGGCGATCGTGGAGCAAGACACGGTACCCACCTGCGGCGATTTTTTTGGCCAGAGAAATAAACTCGTTGTGGCTTCTTCGGCCACCTGTCGAGAGTGCAAACCAAGGCCCTTGATCGCCAATGACTTGGTAAAAAATGTCGACACCCCGGATTTTCGCAACTGGCATGGCATCACCTCTTGAAAGATACCATCCTAGCCTCAAGCGCTAGAGCGAAAGTCAAGATGTGTGAGACTTTTAGAGAGGCAAATTGGTGCGGCTGGCGGGGATCGAACCCACGACCCTTGGCTTCGGAGGCCAATACTCTATCCACTGAGCTACAGCCGCAATTGGAATGCTGCGTTGCGTTGAATTATGGCACGCGGCCCTCCACAGCCCAAGAACTCGAAGCGCTCTCGCCGTGTCAGCGGTTATAATTCCGGGTTGATTTAGTCCCCACCCAAACAGTTCCATCCAGATTCACTGAGGACGCCATGAGCACGAACAGTCACGACAGCCATTCCGGCAAATCTAAAATTTCAAAATCAGACCTTTGGTTGATCTTTGCCTGCGCTGCAATCATCATCTTTGCTTATTTCGACCTCAGCAAAACCACTGTAACCTACAGCAATGCCGAACGCGATGTCGCTGAGCGCATTCAAAAAGTGGGCGCCGTTCAATTCCGTGATGCAGCCAAAGCCGCTCGCCCAGGCGAAGACGTCTACAAAGCGCAGTGCTCTGCTTGCCATGCTTCAGGCGCGGCAGGTGCACCTAAATTTGGCGATGTGGCCGCTTGGGCCCCTCGCATCAAAAACACCTTCGAGTCTCTGGTGAATTCCGCACTCAAAGGTAAAAACGCCATGAGCCCACAAGGCGGCGGCGAATTCAGCGACTTGGAAATTGCTCGCGCTGTGGCTTACATGACGTCACAAGCCGGCGGCAAATTCAAAGAGCCAGAAGCACCTGCACCCGCACCTGCTGCTGAAGAAAAGAAGTAATTCCCCGATCTGGCGTGGCTGAAAAGCTGACGCCTTTCACACAAAACCGCTCGATGCAAATCAGAGCGGTTTTTTCTTGTCTGCTGCAGGGCTGATTCTGAAAGCAAACGCCGTTTGCAAGTTGGCAGCGTCTGTTGTCTCGAGTTGCCACAAGCCTTGCTCAAGGCCCTCAGCGGCTTTGCCCACATCCAATGTGTGAAGCAAGCCAAAGCCCATCGGCGTGTTGAAGTACACGCGGCCTTCTTCGTCCGTATAGCAAGCCTGAGCCTGCGCCGTTTGACCTGTTTGGGCCATCAATTGAAAGTCGTCTGACAAACGCCAAACCAAGGGCGTCAAGGCCAACTCAACGTAAACACGTTGAGGGCCATTCTGGAAAAACCAAGCACCCTGCGCATCGGGTGCGTAATTTCGATGGATGAATTCAATCAACTTCTCGTGACGAAGCAGTGAGCCCTTGGCCCCTTTTGCCCCACTTTGAAAACTGCCACTGGCCTGTGCCGCATCGTCTCGGAGGTACCAATGACCTCGCTCGTCCAGCCCCAACCAGCCATAGCAATCTGGCACATTGGGCCATTTGGCCATGGCTTGTTTGACTAAGTCATCCATTGCGCTCACTCATTTCAAATGCTGCAACAGCCACGCACCAACCGCTTCCGGCATGGCCTTCAAATGGCCAGGCAGAGACCCTTTTGCAAATCCAACATGACCGCCATGTTGAGGTTGCCACAATTCTACGTAAGTACTGACTTTCTGTTGTGTCGGCAAACTGTATGCAGGCACGAAGGGATCGTTCACCGCATTCAATGCCAAAGCAGGTACTTGAATGTGAGACATCACGGGCAAAGCAGAAGCTTTGTGCCAGTAATCGTCGGTGTTCTGAAAGCCATGCAATGGCGCCGTGAACACATTGTCAAATTCATACAAATCTTTGGACGCCAACAACTTTTGAGGATCAAACAAGCCTGGGTGTTGTTTCAACTTGGCCATGGCTTTGGGTTTCATGGTTCGCAGAAACATGCGCGTGTAAACCTGTCGATTGAAACCTTCGCCGATGGCTTTGCCACTGGCCGTTAAATCCAAGGGGGAGCAAATCGACGCAACGGCTTTCACCACAGATTGCGCGCTTTGTCCTTGCTCTCCCGCCCAGCGCATCAATGCATTGCCCCCCAAGGACACACCCGCCGCAAGCACGCCAGGCCGCTGATTCATGTCAGCTTGTTGCTTTAACTTCCGCAAGAAAAAATCGATCTCTTCGTGATCGCCAGAATGATAGGCCCGTGGGCCCAAGTTCAAGCTGCCACTGCATCCCCTGAAGTGAGGCACAGCCAAGTCGCATTGGTGGTGTAGCGCCCAATCAGCAAACGCTTGCGCGTAGTGGCTGCCAGATGATCCTTCTAGGCCATGAAACAAAACCAGCAAAGGTTTGGTCGCATCCGCCCTTGCAGATTCACAAAAATCCACATCCACAAAATCTTGGTCGGGGGTGGTCCATCTTTCGCGGCGCCAGACTGCAGGTGCATGCGCATAACGGCGTGAATAAAGCGCCGGCCAAATGGTTTGCAAATGGCCGCCCGGAAGCCACCAGGGTGATGCGTATTGCGTTAAAGGCTTCACAACACTCAGTGCAAAACCGATGGGCTTGACGACATTTCTTGGGGTGCGTGCGGCGTGCCGGGGCTTGCATGGTGCGCAACCATTCGCCAGCCTTGTGGTGTCTTGTGATACACGTTGGTGGCAATCACGTACGCCGTTTGCGGGCCGTCGGCGCCCAACACGTCGACCCGCTCTATCAAGTGATGCATGGCGCTGGCCAACGCATCAACTTTGTGAATGTTTTCGGGATGCGCTTGAACGGTGCCGTTGGCAAACATGGCTTCAAATGTGGCGCGAATGGCGCCTGCACCGACAAGCCGAGGCCCACCTGGGTGGACACACACTATTTCCTCTTCATCGGCCCAGCAAGACATCAGCCGTTCAATGTCACCTTGACGCAGGGCATCATAGAAAGTGGCTTCCACATCATCAGGATTGCCACCCAAGGTGGCTGCTCGAAGTTTAGCTTTGCGCATGGTGTCCTTGAAAACAAAAAACCCGGCGTGCGCCGGGTTTCAGAAAACGATCAGCGTGTTGAACGCCTTCATTTTATTTTTTAGAGCGGAACTTGCGCAAGGCAGCCAGCTGGGCAGCAAACACTGCCAACTCACTTTGCGCACGCGCCATGTCGATTTCGGACTTGGCATTGCGAAGTGCATCCTCTGCAGCAGCTTTGGCTGCATTGGCTTTTTCTTCGTCCAAGTCTTTACCGCGAATCGCAGTGTCTGACAACACAGTCACGTGGTTGGGTTGCACTTCCAAAATGCCGCCAGCGACGAAGACAAACTCTTCGGTGCCATCGGTTTTTTCGATGCGAACGGAACCAGCCTTGATGCGTGAGATCAACGGTGTGTGACGGGGATAAATGCCCAACTCGCCGGCTTCACCAGGCAAGGCCACGAAACGGGCTTCACCTGAGAAGATGGACTCTTCGGCACTGACCACATCAACGCGGAGGGTGTTCATAGTGTGTTCCTTGAAAAGGGTTTACAAAAATGGCTTACGCCATTTTCTTGGCCTTTTCGAAGGCTTCATCAATGGTACCCACCATGTAGAACGCTTGCTCGGGCAAGTGATCGCACTCGCCTGCCACAATCATTTTGAAACCGCGGATGGTTTCGGCCAATGTCACGTACTTGCCGGGTGAGCCTGTGAAGACTTCAGCAACGTGGAAAGGCTGAGACA
>CANGCI010000055.1 GCA_947451995.1 Comamonadaceae bacterium
GATCAAAGGACAGGCTTCGCTGATGCGCAAACGCGAGCGCACTTCAACACCCGCTTTTTCCAGGCCCGCAATTTCTTCAAACAACTTCCCAGCGGACAGCACCACACCATTGCCGATGTAACACTTCACGCCAGGGCGCATGATGCCACTGGGAATCAAATGCAGCGCTGTTTTGACGCCATTGATCACCAAGGTGTGGCCTGCGTTGTGACCGCCTTGAAAGCGCACAACACCTTGTGCACTTTCAGTCAGCCAGTCCACTAATTTACCCTTGCCCTCGTCACCCCACTGGGTGCCCACAACGACAACGTTACGTCCTTTGGTCATGTTCATTTTGCTTTGTTTTCAATGGCTTTAACTACCCACTGCCCCGCCACTTCGATGAGTTGACGATCGCATTGGAATTCATCAATTTCGCTGTCGTGTCCCGGCAAGACACAGACAACTGTTTCGCCTTGTTGGCGAAGTTTGGCAATCGCCAAACGCAAATCAGGCGACATTCCCCAAGGTGCACGAATGGCCGCCTTCAGCGTGAGTTGGGGCACTGCACCGACCCACTGCTTCAGATCCAAACTGAAACCGACAGCTGGCCGATCTCGGCTGATTTCGTGGCCGAACACAGCACCCACACCGTCATAACGACCACCGCGAACCACTGCGTCACTGGCGCCTTTGGCATAAATTGCAAATCGCAGTCCGCTGTAATACGCATAGCCACGAGCGTCGGCTAAATCAAATTTAAATTGAACTTGCGGCAGTTGTTCACTGAGCCATTTCAACTGTTCAATGGCCAATTGGATTTTGGGCTTGGCGGGCAATATGGCCAGTGCACGGTTCAAGACAGATGCATCGCCGTACAAATCAATCAGACTCATCAATCCAGCTTGAATGTCCGTTGGAAATTTTTGAGTCAATTCAGCAAGGGCAGAAGAATTTTTGGACGCCAACGCGGCATACACATCGCCCCGCGTGGCTTCATTCAAAGACAAGCCTTCAAGCAAGCTGCTGACAATTCGCGCATCGGCCAAGTCCACCAGCACCTCACCCATTTGCGCTGCATGCAAACAATCAAGGGCCAATTGCAAGACTTCTAAATCGGCCTCTAGGCCTGCGTGGCCAAAAATTTCCGCACCCAATTGCAAAGGTTCGCGTGTGGCGTGCGGACGGTCGGGTTGAGTGTGTAAAACGGGGCCACAGTAACAAAGGCGAGTAACGCCTTGGCGGTTCAGCAGATGCGCATCAATGCGCGCAACTTGTGGCGTGGTGTCGGCACGCAAACCCATCATGCGACCTGATATTTGATCGACCAGTTTGAAGGTTTGAAGGTCAAGGGCCTTGCCTGTGCCAGTGAGCAAAGACTCAATGTGCTCCAGCAGGGGCGGCGACACCAACTCAAAGCCATAGCTTCGGGCTGTGTCTAAAAGCAATCTTCGGAGTTCTTCGATGTGTCTGGCTTCTGAAGGCAAGACATCGGCGATGTGATCCGGGAGGACCCAAGCGGACATGGCAAATAAGGGGGGCTGTTAAAACAGGGATTTTACCGGTTCAAACAGGGTCTAAATGAGCCAAATCAAAAGAAAGAAGCCAAGCAAGACAATGGCCAGGCCAAAAAATCGAATTTGACCGTCTTGGAGTTGCAACAACTGGGTGAACATTTCACGCCATCGGGTGGGTGAAATGAGGGGCAAAAGCCCCTCAAAAATCAAAACCAGGGCAATTGCCGCCAGGATGGAGGCCCCAAAGTCCACTTATTTCTTAGCAGGTGCTGCAACGGGTGCAGGTGCTACGTTGCCCCGCATGGTTTTGAAAAAGTCTGAATTGCTAGGATCCAAGACCATGACATCGCTCTTCTTGGCAAAGCTGGCTTTATAAGCATCTAAGCTGCGATAAAACTGTGCGAACTGAGGATCACGTCCAAAAGCTTCGTTGTAAATGCGTGCAGCCTGTGAATCGCCCTGCCCTTTGATTTTTTGGGCTTCGCGATATGCATTGGCAATGGTCACTTCGCGTTGACGATCCGCATCGGCTCGGATTTTTTCACCTTCCGCGGCACCGGTTGAACGAAGTTCATTGGCAACGCGTTTGCGTTCGGCCTCCATTCGTCTGTAAACAGACTCAGTGATGGCATCGACATAGTCAGCGCGCGTGATGCGAACGTCCACCACATCAACGCCCCAAGGCTTGTCGCCTCGCACTTTTTCCAGGACTTCACGTTTGACGTCGTTCATCAGAACGTCGCGGCTCAAAGACAACAAATCCTTCACCGTGCGTTTGTTAATTTCTTCTTGAAAAGCATTTCGAACAACGCGGTTCAATTGATTGGCACCTGACTTTTCGTCCAAGCCAACGTTTCGAATGTAGGCCATTGGATCGGTGATGCGCCAACGCACGTACCAGTCAATGACCACACGCTGCTTTTCTGCAGTCAACATGGGTTCGGTGTCTGGGCTGTCCAAAGTCAACAAACGTTTGTCGATGTAGGTGACATTTTGAAGGGGCGGCGGCAACTTGATGTTCAGACCTGGCTCGGTAATCACTTCTTTGATTTGACCGAGTGCATAAACCACGCCAAATTGGCGTTGATCCACCACGAACAACATTGAACTGGCCAAAGCCAAGACCAGCAACAGGGACGAGGCCCACATTCCAATACGATTCATTTTGCTGAGTCCTTAACGAATATCACGGTCGCGAGAGCGAAGGCTGTCTCGAGATCTGGGGTCAACAGGTGGCGCGACTTGCGCAGGGGCAGCTGACGCGGCATTGCCGTTGGCATTAACCTCCGGGGTAGCGCCTGGGGCCAAGGGTGAACTGGTGACTTGCATCAATTTGTCCAAGGGCAAATACATCAGGTTGGAACCCTGTTTGCTGTCCACCACCACCTTGGTGACGTTGGTGTAAATCTGCTGCATGGCGTCAAGGTACATGCGATCACGCGTAACCTGAGGGGCTTTTTGGTACTCGGGCAACACCGCTTTGAAGCGTTGTGCGTCACCTTCGGCCTGCGCCACAATTCGCTCGCGATAGGCCTGCGACTCTTCTTTCAAACGAGACGCTGCACCCACTGCACGTGGCACCACATCGTTGGCGTAAGCTTGCGCTTCGTTTTTGGCGCGTTCACGTTCTTGACCGGCTTTGAGCACGTCGTCGAATGCAGCCTGCACTTGCTCGGGTGGACGCACGCCACCTTGCTGCAAGTTGATGCCGACCACTTCAATGCCCACCTTGTAACGGTCCAGAATGTTTTGCATCAGCGCACGAACGCGCGGTGCAATTTGATCTCGCTCTTCTGCAAGGGCTGAGTCCATTTTCATTTTGCCGACCACTTCACGCACAGCTGTTTCAGCAGCTTGAACGACGGCTTCAGTGGGATTTTTGCTTTCAAACAAATAGGCGCGTGCATCGTTCAAACGGTACTGCACTGCAAATTTAATTTCGACGATGTTCTCGTCTTCCGTCAGCATGGCGGATTCACGCAAACCGGTGGCCTTGATGACATTGTCTCGGCCAATGTCTACTGAACGAATTTGAGTCACAAACACCAACTCATGCTTTTGAATGGGATAAGGCAAGCGCCAATTAAAACCAGCACCGACAGTGGCTTTGTACTTGCCAAACTGCGTGATCACAGCTTGTTGACCCTCTTGCACAATGAAGAATCCAGTGCCCATCCAGATCAGCAACAAAGCACCCAAAATAACGCCAACGCCCAAATTCCTGAAGACAGGGGGAATGCCATTGGGAGAAGCGCCATTGGGAGGACCTTTGTGGGGTGGTCCGCCATTTTTGCCACCCAAGAACTGAGACAGCTTGCGATTCAGATCGCGCCAAAGTTCGTCCAAATCAGGGGGACCCGATTGGGCGCCAGGTTTGTTGGAAGATGAACCCGAGGCGTTGCCATGGGGTTGTTGAGACTGGCCAGAGGGTGGCGCAGAAGGATGTGAGCCGTCTTGCCCCTCTTGGGATGGCTTGTCGTCTCCACGACCCCAGCGCGGGTCGTTCAAATTGAACATGCCGCGAATACGTTGCGGAATGGCTGTCCAGCCTAAAGCACGGGGATTAAAGTTCATTTGTTTTTCTAGCTGATTGATCTGCTTGCACTCATTGTGCCCAATCCCAGTGTCAATTATGGGAAGTCGTCTGAATTTTCCCCGAAATTATCAAGGGCAAAACGTGGATCTGTTGCTGGCGTGGGCTCTGCCGAGTTCTTCATGACCTCTTGGGCCAGCCATTGACGCAACAAAGGCAAGCCTTCGCCAGACTGCGCACTGACAAAGATGCGCGTCAGTGCCTGGCCATCCACTTCGTATTCGTCTTGAAAAACCAAAGGACGACGCTCTGGGGGAAGGTTGTCTATTTTGTTAAAGACAAGCCATTGAGGCACATGATCGGCCCCGATTTCATGCAAAACACGCTGAACTTCCGTCATTTGTTCTGGGAAGTTGGGATTGGACGCATCCACCACGTGAATCAACAAATCGGCATCAGCAGCCTCTTGCAAGGTGGCTTGAAACGCATCGATCAAACCATGAGGCAAGTCACGAATGAAACCCACCGTGTCAGAGACCGAAGCACTGCGCCCCGCCTCACCCAGATAAAGCTGACGTGTGGTGGTGTCGAGGGTCGCAAACAACTGATCAGCGGCATAGGCTCGTGCCTTGACCAACGCATTGAACAAAGTTGATTTTCCCGCATTGGTGTAACCCACCAAAGAAACATTGAAAGCGTTGCGACGATCGCGCTGACGCCTTTGCGTAGACCTTTGTTTTTTGACTTTGGTCAAGCGCTCTTTGGTGCGCTTGATGGCGTCACTGATCATGCGCCGGTCCAATTCGATTTGAGTCTCGCCAGGACCACCCCGTGTGCCAATGCCGCCACGCTGCCGCTCCAAGTGCGACCAACGTCGAACCAAGCGCGTGCTGAGGTACTGCAGGCGGGCCAACTCAACCTGCAATTTACCTTCATGGCTGCGCGCGCGTTGCGCAAAAATCTCCAAAATAAGGAGCGTTCTATCGTTGACTGGAAGACCCATGTGACGCTCTAGGTTGCGCTGTTGCGCTGGGCTGAGCGATTGATCGAACAGAATTTCACGAGCACCCATTTGCTCGGCCATGAATTTGATTTCGTCTGCTTTACCTGAGCCCACAAACAATGCCGCATCGGGGGCTTTGCGCTTGCAGGTTATTTTGGCCACGGGCTGCATGCCAGCAGTGAGGGCCAATTGGCTAAGTTCATCCAGTTCACCATCGAAATGTGGCAAACCAAAATCAACACCGACCAACAAGGCCGGCGTTGAATCCACCGATTCTTTGCTCAAAAGAAAAATTTAAGCAGGCGTGTCTTCAGCAGCGTCAGTACCGGAAAGGTTCACTGCGCGACCAGGGACGATGGTGGAAATAGCGTGCTTGTAGACCATTTGAGTGACGGTATTGCGAAGCAAAACGACGTACTGGTCAAAGGACTCAATTTGGCCTTGAAGCTTGATGCCATTGACCAAATAAATGGAAACTGGCACATGCTCGCGGCGCAAGGCGTTGAGGAAGGGATCTTGCAAAAGTTGCCCTTTGTTGTTCACGATATTCTCCGTGTTCTGAAATAAATTAAGGGTTTTACCTTAACACAAGCTGGGAAGGCATTGAGAAATGCAATCCTTAAAAACCTTACAAATCAGTCCGAATCTTTGTCAGCGTAGGGATTTTGCGACGTTTTCATCTCAATTCGAAGGGGTGTACCCGAGAGATCAAAGTGCTTTCTAAAGCGCCCTTCCAAGTAACGCTTGTAGGTTTCTGTCACATGCTCCAATGAATTGCCATGAATCACAATGACAGGCGGATTCATACCGCCTTGATGGGCATATCGCAGCTTGGGTCGGAACATGCCGCCACGCTGTGGACTTTGGAACTGCACCGACTCCAACAGCAATCGTGTCAAAACCGGTGTGGTCATTTTGACCATGGCAGATTTGTGCGCCTGGGAAATGGACTTCCATACGGGGCCCAGACCTTGGCGCTTTTTGGCAGAAATGGTGTGAAGGTTCGCAAACTTGAGGAATGGCAATCGGTTCTCGATGGAACGGTGCACCAATTCACGTTGGTACTCATCCACGGCATCCCACTTGTTCACTGCCAAGACCACGGCTCGACCGCTTTCCAAAATAAATCCGGCAATGTGGGCGTCTTGCTCGGTCACACCCTGTGTGGCATCGAGTAACAGCAAGACAACATTGGCAGATTCAATGGCTTGCAAAGTCTTCACCACCGAAAACTTTTCAATGGCTTCAAAAACCTTGCCCTTGCGACGCAGACCCGCCGTATCAATCAGTTCGAATTTTTGACCGTCGCGCTCAAATGGAACTGTGATGGCGTCTCGTGTGGTGCCAGGCATGTCAAAAGCGACCAAGCGCTCTTCACCCAACCAAGTGTTGATGAGCGTTGATTTGCCAACGTTGGGGCGCCCCGCCACAGCCAGTTTCACGATCGTCGTGTCAACTTCTGAATCTTCATCGTCTTCAGGCAACATGAGCGGGTCCAGCGCCAGCTCGACCAGGCTTCTGACGCCTTGTCCATGTGCGGCCGACACAGGAATCACGTCACCCAGACCCAATTCGTAAAACTCACTGATTTGGACACCTTCTCGCATGCCTTCGGCTTTGTTGGCCACCAACAAACAGGGCTTGCCAATTCTTCGAAGGTATTTGGCGATGTCATGATCTTGCGCTGACACACCAGCGCGAGCATCCACCACAAACACAACAACGTCAGCCTCTGCGACAGCTTGTTGCGTTTGTTTGGCCATTTCTTTGTAGATACCAGAACTGGCGTCGGGCTCGAAACCGCCTGTGTCAATGACGATGTACTCGTAGCGGCCCTGCCGGCCTTGGCCGTAATGACGATCGCGGGTCAGTCCTGCAAAATCGGCTACGATAGCATCGCGACTTTTGGTAAGACGGTTAAAGAGCGTGGACTTGCCTACATTGGGGCGTCCGACCAGAGCCAGTACGGGTTTCAAATCAATCTTTCAGTTGGGTGTTAATTGGCACGCAGGGCTTGAACCAAGCCACTCTTCGTGATCACAACCCAAGTTTTTCCATGAGGAACTGGCGGCATGGCAATGCCAGAAGCATCGATTTGTATCCGCGCAAGCGTTTGTCCATTGCCTGAATCCATCCAATGCAACCAACCCAAAGCATCGCCCACCACCAACTGTCCATCGGCTGCAGCTGGTGCTGTCAGACCACGAAAACGCAAGGCTTCAGATTGCCACAAGACTTGACCGCCTGCACGGTTCCAAGCCACCAATTTGCCGTCGGACTCAGCACCAAAAAGAGCTGCCTGTGAACCACTCACACCGACATGACCTTGTGAAGCACGGGTCCAAAGGTTGCTTCCTCTTTGTGCGTCAACGCAGGTCACTGAAGTTTGGAAAGCACGAGCGCAAACGACGTTGTTCACACGCGAAACACCCGAGACCAAGTCAACCAAACGTTCAACTTCGTTCGTACCGCGGGATGAACCAATGGTGACCTCCCAACGTGTGACGCCATTGCTTGGGTTCATGGCCACCATTCGACCTGAAAGACCCACCAGCAAGTTGTCTTGATAACTGGTCAAGATGCCCGCTTGCTTCAGGACCAGGGCATCACCCGTGCGCTGCTGACTCCAAAGTTTTTGACCCGATGCGCCATCAAAAGCGATCACAGTTCGATCGGCCGTGAGTACAAAAACACGGCCACCTGCCACCAAGGGCGCTGTGAATGACAACGCTGGCAACTTCACTTTCCACAAAACTTTGGCATCGGCAACTGTCACCAACTCGTTGGACTGGGTGATGACAGACAGGCGATTGCCATCGGTTCCAACACCCGCAGACAGTGATATGTTCAATGCGAAGCGCCATGCCTCGGTGCCTGTTTCTGCATTTACCAAACTCAGCAAACCATTTGCGCTTGCAAGGGCCAATTGAGTGCCATTCAATTGAGCTGTGAGAGGCGCAGAGACGGGTCCGATCTGAGTTGACCAAAGCTTGCTGACGCTAAGCTGCTCCTTGAAATCGCCCAAGGCTGTGGGCGTCGGTTTGTCTGGCGTGCTTGAACAAGCACCCAAGAGCAATGCCGTGGCGGCAAAAGCTGCGAAAGCGACAAATCGTTTGTGAAGTGACATGGTCATTTCGTCGCACCCTTGGCGAGGGTTGGATCAACACCCAAAGCATTCAATTTGGCTGCAACCAAACGGCGATATTCAGCATTGTCTGCAAGCTGCGTCCATGCGTCCGAATAGGCTTTGACGGCTTCTGCAGGTTTGTTTTGAGCCACACTGATGTCACCCTGAACATCGGCCGCCAAGCCTGCAAAAGCTGGTGTGAAAGGCTTGGACAATGTTTTGAGTGCTTCGTCGAAGGATTTTTGCTGCGCTTGCAAATTGGCCAATCGAATGCGAGCCAATTGAGCGCTGGCCTCATCGGCTGCATTCTCGCTGGCCCATTTCAAAACAGACTGAGCTGCTTCCATCTTTTCATTTTGTTGAAATACTTTGGCCGCCAAAAGTGCTGACTGGGCTGCAAAGGTGGTTTGTGGGAAACGCTCTTTCATGTCCCCCAAAGAGCGCTCCAGTTTGGCAACGTCCCCTGATGCTGCTGTACGTTCGACTTCATCAAATAAAGCGGATGCCTTGGTCGCCTGCTGGCGTTGCCAATACTGGTAACCATTCCAGCCGACATAGGAACCCATCACGGCAATCAGCACCCAGGTTATGGCATTGCCGTATTGCTTCCAAAAGTGCTTGAGTTCGTCAAGTTGTTCTTGTTCTTCGAGGTCGAGATGTGAGGACATATTCAGCTTTGTATCAAGTGGTCAATTGTAGGCTGTGTGCCCAAGCACCCAGGTTTTCCAATGATTCTGTTCTTTGTGCGCCACCGCCGTCCCGCAGTGACTTCACAGAAACCGTGTTTTGAGCCAGTTCATCGGCCCCAAAAATGAGGGCGAAATGTGCGCCACTGGTATCGGCTTTTTTGAACTGGCTCTTCATGCTGCCAATTCCCTCACCCGATCCCGCATGCATTTGAACGTGGACGCCCAAGGCGCGCAATTGACGCAAGTGCTTCAAAACGACTGGCAAGCTTTGCGCTTCAGGCACGATGGCATAGGCGTGAGGTACGGCTGTGGGCACCGCTGCACCCTGCTCTTCCAACAAAGCCAAAACCCGCTCGATGCCCAAAGCCCAACCCACCGCCGGCGCAGGCTTGCCACCGACTTGCTCGATAAGATAGTCATATCGACCACCGCCACAGACCGTGCCTTGAGAACCGAGTTGATCGGTGATGAATTCAAACACCGTCAGGTTGTAATAGTCCATGCCCCGCACCAAGCGGTGGTTCAAAGAATATTGAACGCCATTGGCATCCAAGATTTGTCGCAAGGCATTGAAATGCGCCATAGACTGCTCACCCAAAAAGTCCATCAAGCGAGGCGCGGCTTCAACCACATCCTTCATGGCTGGATTTTTGGTGTCCAAAATTCGCAATGGGTTGGAATACAGACGGCGCTTGGCATCCTCATCTAAAACTTCTTGGTGTTTTTCGAAATGTGCGATGAGCGCAGCGCGGTGAGCCAAGCGCTCGGGCGGTTGGCCCAAACTGTTGAGCTCAAGGCGAACATCTTTCAAGCCAATGGCTTTCCACAAATCGTGGGCCAACAAAATAACTTCGGCATCAATCTCAGGACCTTGGAAGCCCAAGACTTCTGCGCCAATTTGATGGAACTGTCGGTAGCGCCCGCGCTGTGGACGTTCGTGTCGAAACATGGGGCCCATGTAGTAGAGGCGCTTACCACCTTCGTAGAGCATGTTGTGCTCAACCACAGCACGTACCACACCCGCTGTGCTTTCTGGCCTTAATGTGAGGGCCTCACCGTTGAGTCTGTCTTCAAAAGAGTACATCTCTTTTTCGACAATGTCAGTGACCTCACCCAAGCCACGCACAAACAAGGCGGTAGGCTCGACGATGGGCGTGCGAATGTTCCGATAGGCATAGCGCGACATCAAATCTCGTACGGTGCCTTCTAACCATTCCCACTTGCCAGACTCACCTGGGAGGATGTCATTCATGCCTTTGACGGCAGTGAGTTTTTTAAAAGCTGCAGCCTTGGGGCTGGCCTCGATCGATTTCTTGTCAGACATAAAATTCAATTGGCAGTGCTTGTGGTGTTGCCAAACCTTTGCTCGATGTACTTAGACACCAGTTCTTGAAATTCTTGGGCAATGTTGTCACCACGCAAGGTGAGTTTCTTTTCGCCATCAATGAAGACCGGTGCAGCGGGTGCTTCGCCTGTGCCAGGCAAACTGATGCCAATGTCGGCATGCTTGCTTTCACCGGGGCCATTCACGATGCAACCCATGACGGCCAATTTTAAGTTCTCAACGCCGGGGTATTGCGAACGCCAAACCGGCATTTGTGCACGTAAAAAATCGTCGATTTGTTTGGCCAATTCTTGGAAGGTGCTGCTTGTGGTGCGGCCGCAACCAGGACAGGCGGTCACACTGGGCACGAAAATTCGCAGACCCAGGGACTGCAAAATTTCAGAGGCGATGACCACCTCTTGCGTGCGGGCTTCTCCGGGCTGGGGCGTCAGTGATACACGGATGGTGTCACCAATGCCTTCTTGCAGCAAAATGGACAAGGCTGTGGCAGATGCCACGGTGCCTTTGGTGCCCATACCGGCTTCGGTCAAGCCCAAATGCAAAGAATAGTCAGTGCGTCGGGCCAACTCTCGATAAACAGCAATCAAATCTTGCACGCCTGAAACTTTGCAAGACAAGATGATTTGCGAGCGTGCCATGCCCATTTCATGGGCTTTGTTGGCAGAGGTGATGGCCGAAGTGATGAGTGCCTCGTACATCACTTGACGAGATTCCCAAGGCGTTGCGCGTTGGCTGTTTTGGTCCATCAACGAAGCCAGCAATTCTTGGTCCAAGCTACCCCAATTGACGCCAATGCGAACGGGCTTGTTCCACTTCATGGCCGCTTCAATCATTTGGCCAAATTGCAAATCGTGCTTGTCGCCCTTGCCCACGTTGCCAGGGTTGATGCGGTATTTGGACAAGGCTTCTGCACACGCAGGATGATCGTTCAACAAGCGATGTCCGTTGTAATGGAAGTCGCCAATGAGGGGCACATCAATGCCCATTTTGTCGAGTTGATCGCGAATGTGCGGTACAGCCTCAGCAGCTTCAGGTGTGTTGACGGTCAAGCGCACCATTTCAGAACCCGCCAGAGCCAATTCCTTGACTTGAATGGCTGAACCAATGACGTCCACCGTGTCTGTGTTGGTCATCGACTGCACACGTACCGGTGCATTGCCACCCACTGTGACGATGCGTTGCCCCCATTGAACGATGGCTTGCAAACTGCGGCGAGGCAAAGGTGAGGCGGCTGGAATAGCGACGGGCTCTTTCATTTGTTTGTCTCTGATGGCGGGTTGGAAGAAGATGGGCTTGCAGTTGACGTGGGTCCAGCCGTGGGCGTTGCAACTGAGGGGGATGCCGCAACAGGCGGCGCAACAGCCGACGGCGTGGCGCTGTCGTACACCATGGCTTTGGGCAAATCAGTTTGCGCCGCATCCGTAGAAACGGGCTCTTGAACAGGCGGCATGGTAGGCACCACTTCGTTGGTTTCAAACAGACTGTCTAGGTTGAATGAAGTCACAATCCAACGCGTGCCAAAGACCAAAATAGAGAGAATCAGGAGCAAGGCTAAGAGCCCCAGCTTCAAACCCGTTCCCATGGAATTGGGGTTGGAAGCGCTGGGATTTGACTGATACGAAGGCGAAGGGTCTGCCCCCAAAATTTGCAATGGCTTCAAACCATTGGTGGCGGCTGGCATCAGGGCCAACACGGGATCAGGATCAATTTTGACAAAACGACAGACCTTGGCAGCCAAGGCACGGGCAAAAACGGGGCCCGACAACAATTCAAACTGGTCGGCTTCAAGCGCCTCAAGCTGTTTGATCGAGACTTTCAAATTGACTGACAACACAGCCATGTGAACACCTGCACGCTCACGACCCGCTTTGATCAATGCACCTGGCGAAGCAGGCATCAGAGGCATGACGGCGTCTTTCAAGGATTCAGTCATGAGATGCCTCCACTTGGTATGCGCGCCATTGCACTGAATTTGAAAATAGAAGTCCTAACATCTTGCCCCAATGGTTCTTTTTAACTGCTTGATTTTGCCGTTGTGCGAGTTGCACAGACAACCATAGCGATTGTGCACTGACAGAGGGAGAATCGTTCACTTTGTCTAGAATTTTCTCAGCTTCTGCGTCTCTTCCTAGCTGAATTTTGAGACTGGCCAAAACAAGCGCTTCAGAAATAAAGCTGGGCTGACGTTGGAACGACTCATTCATTTTCAAATGCGCCGCTTCCCTTTGCTGGTTTTGAAGCAAACAAATGCCCCACATCCACAAGCTTTTGTCTCTTTCCAAACCTTCAGAATGGCGTTGCGCCAGCTCAAATTTCAAAAAAGCAGATTCAAAAAGCCCCTGTTCGCATTCAAAAACGCCCCAGTTATGGGCAATTTGAGCACTTCGAGGCGCTAAATGACTGGCTTTCTGGAAAAAACTGCCAGCCAAGGCCAAACGACCTTGCTTTTGATAAATAACCGCTTTCAGCCCAAAAGCCTCGGGAAGTTGAGGCGAAAGTGTCAAGACTTGGTCTGTTTCCAGCATAGACAGCGAGAACAGGTCTGCATGCAAATAAGCCGTTGCCAAAGCCAAACGCGCTTGAATTTGGGCGTCTGTCTGGGCTTTTGCAGGGATCGTAAGAAGGAGGCTCAATGACAGAGAAAGCAAACAGTTTGAAAGCAAATGCAAGAGCCCAGCGCCAACACCCCCCTTCA
>CANGCI010000056.1 GCA_947451995.1 Comamonadaceae bacterium
CGCTTTGTTGTCATCAGCACTCATGGTTTTCCTTTAAGTAATTGATTGGATTATTTGTTTTTCAAAACGATGAAGTCGGAGGGGTCCACCACAATGTGGATGGGCGCGCCAACTGGCGTTTTCTGGCTGGGGTGAACACGTGCCAACATCACTTTGTCGTTCACTTGAACTTGGAAGTCGAGCACTTCACCCAAGAAAATTTTGGCAAACACGTTGCCCAAATAATGGTTGCCGTGGTCTACCGGCGGCGTTGAATCACTCAAGTGAATGTCTTCAGGGCGCACGCAAACTTGAACCTCTTCACCAACACGGAAGTCGTTGATCATAGGCACTTTGATCACGCCAATTTCCGAGTCCACCACCATGCTGCTACTGGCTGTATCGACGCTGCGAACCGTGGCTTTGACGAAATTGATGGTGCCAACAAAGTCTGCGACGAACTCGCTGTTGGGTGTTTCGTAAATTTCACGCGGGCTGCCCAATTGCACAATGCGACCACTGCGCATCACGGCAATTTCATGCGACAAGGCCAAAGCTTCCGACTGATCGTGCGTCACATAGATCGTGGTGATGCCCAACTCACGTTGAATTTTCTTCAATTCAAAACGCATCTTCTCGCGCAACTTGGCATCCAAATTGGACAAGGGCTCATCAAGCAACAGCAATTTGGGCTCCATCACCAAGGCGCGCGCCAAAGCCAATCGTTGTTGCTGCCCACCCGACAAACGCGTTGCATCGCGGTCGTGATACTGCGCCAGCTCCACAGACTCCAACACGCGCATCACTTTGGTTTCAATCTCTTTGCGGCTGAATTTCTTTTGCCCCACTTCCAACGGGAAGCTGGCATTTTGAAAGACCGTCATGTGTGGCCAGATGGCATATGACTGGAACACCATGCCAAAACCGCGCTTGTTGGGCGGCACAAATACGTTTTGTGAAGCGCTGTAGACAGTTGTCCCGCTGACAGTGATGGCGCCCTGGACGGGCTTTTCCAAACCAGCAATAGAGCGCAAGGTGGTGGTCTTACCGCAACCGCTGGGGCCAAGCAAGGTGAACAATTGGCCTTCTGGCACTTCAAAGCTGACATCCTGCGCAGCTTTCACCACCACGCCTTTGTCGCTGACATATTCAGTGTGCAATCCACTTACATTTAGCACGTTGATTCCTTGTTAAAACTTGAGAGTTGTCGCTTGTCTGATGAATTGACTTGCGCTATCAACCTTCTTTGACGCCAAACCGTTTGCCGGCCATTTGAGCCAAGCCCACCAACACCAGCAACATGAAGATAAAGATCACGCTGAGTGCAGACAGCTCGACGTACTGACCGTTCTCCCACAACTCCCAAATCACAATGGAGATCACTTCATTGCCAGGGCTGTACAACAGAATCGATGTGGACAATTCACGGATCGACACGATCATCACGTAGATCCAGCCAGCAACCAGACCTGGTTTCAGCAAGGGCAACACAATGCGCGTGAACACGGTCAACCAGCTAGCGCCACTCATGCCGCCCGACTCTTCCAAGTCTTTGTGGATCTGCAACATCGAGGTGGTGCTGTAACGCAAGCCATAGGGCAAAAAGCGCGTGATGTAGGCCAACAAGATGATCCAGAAAGTGCCGTAAATGCCAATGTCAAACGTGAGATAAAAAATCATGATCGACACACCCAGCACCAAGCCAGGAAACACCATGGGCAATGAAGCCAAGTTGTCCAGCATCCAACGGCCCGGGATTTTGGTTTTGACCACAATCCAGCAGACCACCGACGCCAAGAGCATGACCACCGTGGCCGTGGTGATGGACATCCATAAGCTGTTGAGTGCCGCTGTGCGAATGGTGTCCGAGCTCAAGATATAGCGATAACCGTCCAAGGTAATTCTGGACAAGGCCTCCATCGAGGGCGGCGCATAAAACTTTTGCAAAGAAGACCATAGCAAAACCAGAAACGGCATCACCACAATCAACAAGAAATACACAATGAAGATGGCCAGGGTGAAATAGCGCCAAGCACCCAGATCGATGGTGCGGGGCCTAAAACCCTTGCCTGTGACTGTGGCGTATTTGCTGCCCGACGCAGAGATACGGGCCTGGACATAAATGCCACCCGTGGTCAGCAACAACAAGATGACCGAATAAGCCGCTGCCAGACCAATTTGGCTGGGATACTGGTGAATGGCCTGATAAATGGCCGATGTAAAGACTTGAATGCCGCCTGGCAAGCCCAACAGCGCCGGCACTTCAAATGATTCAATGGCACGCACAAACAGTGTCAATACCGTTGCGACAATGGCTGGAAAGACCAGCTTCAGGGTGATGCGATACAAGGTATTGAACACGCTGGAGCCACTCATCACGGCCGACTCTTCCAAAGAGGGATCCATCGCTTTGAAAGCGGAGGACATCAGCAAAAAAGCCATGGGCGAGTAATGCAAACCGTCCACCCAAATCATGCCCCACATGGAATAAATGTTGAAAGGCGGCGTCTCTAAGCCGAACCAAGACATGGCCACCGTATTCAGCAAACCAATTTTGGGGCTGGCCAGCATGATCCACGCGATGGTGAACAAGATGCTTGGAATGATCAAGGGCACGATGGACAAGGCGAAGAACAATCGCCGCATGGGCGTATTGGTTCTCTCGTTCATCCATGCCAGCGCCGTACCGATGACAAACGCCACCAGAGAGCCACCCAGTGCAAATTGCACCGAATTCCAAAATGTGACCACCGTTTCGGGGTTGGTGTAGGCCGTGACGTAGTTGCCAAGCGTCAGGACCGCAGGGGCATCCGCAGTTTCAGCGGTGTTGAAACTCTGCCAAATCATGAAGCAGAAAGGCACCAAGGCCAACACGGCAACGATGGCCAGACACACACCAATCACCAACCACTTGGCATCAAAGCCGGCCCCAAACTTGGGTTTGGCGGTTACCGCAACTGAACTTTGCACGAATGAGTTCTCCAGAATGAGGACGAGCGAATCAGAACCAAATTAATGTTCTTTTATATGGAACAGCAGTCCACATAAAGGCACAAGCAGCATTAGGCGGGATTCGCGCACAAGTGTCAAGCAATGCATGGACGGGTTTACCCTATCAAGAGATTTCCTCTCACAACTTGCGAAAGAGATTCTCAAGAAGCTCTTTTCACAAAGCTTGATTTGGCTCATCATTCTTTTATAAGGAACGATGTTCTTTTGAGCGGGAAATCGATATGATGTCATGAAATGGCCTGAAAAGCCGAATAGCAAGGGTTGCAATGTAGGCAACAAGCTTGCCAACGCATTTCACGCCATTCACCGCTCGAAAATTCAACCACCACTGATCAACAACGACAGATCCATGACCGCAGACAACACATCATCCAAAAGCTCACGCTTGTCGTCAGTGGCTGCAGCTGTGCGCGTGCTGAAATGCTTCTCTGAAGTGGAACCTGAAATTGGCATCAGCAGTTTGGCCAAACGTTTGTCTCTGGCCAAAAGCACGGTCCATCGCTTGGCTGTCACGCTCACCAGTGAAGGGCTTTTAGAGCAAAGCCCTGAAACCGGTCGCTACCGCTTAGGCATCAATTTGTTCGTGATGGGCGCCCTGGTGCGCCGCCGTTTGGATGTGTCCAACATGGCGCAGCCATTCTTGAATGTGCTGCGCGAAAAAACGGGTGAAACCATTCACTTGGCGGTCATGAATGAAACCAATATTTTGTACCTTTATAACTTAGAGAGCAGTCAAGCCATTCGGATGAAAAGCTACATCGGCACCATCAAGCCGGCTTTTTGTACCTGCGAGGGCCGCGCCATCGTGGCCTTTGGTGGTACGGAGTTAATGAGCAAAGTACTCAACAGTCCGCTGGCAGCGCGCACGCCCGAAACCCAAACCGACCCCGCCAAGCTGATGAAAATGTTTGCCGAAATTCGCGCCCATGGCTATGCCGTTGATGACGAAGAATCCGAGCAAGGCATGCGCGGTATCGGTGCGCCGCTTCGCGACATCACAGGTCAAGTGGTCGCAGCCATCGGCATAGGGGGCCCGAGCCAACGTCTCACCTTGAAAAAATTACGCGGCTTGGCCCCAGTGCTCTTGAGCACCGCTGAAGCCATTTCCACTCAACTCGGCTACCGAGCTTAATCAGCGCCTTTTGCCCCAAACCGGGGACGCATCGACACCATGTCTCAAGCAGTACACACCATTCAACTGGCTGGCACCGACCAGTCATTCCCATGCGCAGAAAACGACACCTTGCTGCGCGCCGCTCTTCGCAATGGCATTGCCTTTCCATATGAATGCAACGTCGGCTCCTGCGGTAATTGCAAGTTTGAATTGCTGGAAGGCGTCATGGCTTCTTGCTGGCCCGAAGCACCCGGCCTTTCCGACAAAGACCGTGCGCGCAACAGGGGACTGGGTTGCCAAAGTCGTCCCACGGGCCCCCTGCAAATCAAGCTCAGAACCAGTGACAAATACGCGCCACAGTTTCCGCCTGTGCGCACACCTGCCAAGCTCATCGCCTCGCGCGTCATCACGCATGACTTGTCTGAATTCACCTTTCAAACCGAAGCGCCCATGCCATTTTTAAGTGGCCAATACGCACTGATACAAATGGACGGCATTGCGGGACCGCGTGCCTACTCCATGAGCAATGTGGGTCTGTTCAGCGGTGAAAGCCAAGGCGGCAATTTGATCGAAGTTCAAGTGCGACGCGTGCCAGGCGGACAAGGCAGCGCCCATTTGTTTGACCATTTGAAGCCAGGCGACAGCGTTGAAATCGATGGCCCTTATGGCATGGCCTATTTGCGAGAAAACATCGAACGTGACATCTTGTGCATCGCAGGTGGTTCCGGCTTGGCACCCATGATTTCCATTGCGCGCGGCACTTTCAGCAGCCCTCGCATGGCAGGCAGAAAACTCAGCTTCTTTTATGGCGCCCGCGCCATCCAAGATGTGTGTGGCTTGGACATGCTGACCACCTTGCCTCAGTGGCAAGAGCGCGGCACCTATCAAGCGGTGGTGTCAGGTGCCAACGCGGAAGACAGCTTGCCTGAAGGCTACCTTCGAGGTTTTGTCCATGATGCGGTCGCCCAAACTTTTGGTGATCGTTTACAGCAAATGGAAATCTATTTTGCGGGTCCGGCCATGATGGGCCAGTCTCTTTTGAAAACCCTGATTGATCTCAAAGTGCCCATGGACCAAGTGCACTTTGACCAGTTTTATTGAACGGCGCGTATGAGCAGCGAAGACATCAAAAACAAACACAGCGTCCAAGACCACCAGTACGGCGCCGACACCTATCACACGCACGACGGTGAAGCCGATCACGACCATGATCATGATTTCGCCGGCGATGACCCTTCTCAAGAATCACTCTGGCGTCAAGACAATGTGATCTTGCACAGCGTGGGCATTGACGTGGGCTCTTCTGGCACGCAAGTGGTTTTTTCGCGCATCCATTTGCGCCGCATTGCCGAAGATTTGTCCAGCCGTTACACCGTGGTGGAACGCACGGCCTTGTACCAATCCCCCATCTCCCTCACGCCGTATTTGAACGACAGCTTGATGGACGCCAAAGCCTTGGGCACCATCATTGACAAGGCCTATCAAGACTCTGGCTTGCATCCCGACGAGATCGATGCCGGCGCCGTGATCTTGACCGGTGAAGCCTTGCGCCGCGAGAACAGCGAGTCGATTGCTGCAGTGTTGGCAGAGCAAGGTGGCGAATTTGTGTGCGCTACGGCGGGCCACCACATGGAAGCCATGCTGGCCGTTTACGGCTCGGGCGCTGCCAAACGCTCCTACGATGAAAAACATCGCATTTTGAACATCGACATTGGCGGTGGCACCACCAAATTGGGCTTGGTGCAAAACGGTGAATTGATCGCCACAGCCGCCGTGCATTTGGGCGGCCGCCTCATGGTGGTGAACGAAAAAAATGTGCTCACTCGCCTCGATCCTGCAGGCGCCTACCTGGCCAAACAAGCGGGCTTTGATTGGAAGTTGGGCGATCAAGTCACCCGCCAAGATTTGGCCAAAGTAGCGCAGTGGATGGCCGATGCGCTGGTGCGCGTGCTAACCCAAACCTTCACGCGCGAAGACTTGTCCAACCTCTACCTCACCGACCCTGTCGATGACTGGGGCCAACTGGACGGCATCATGTTCTCCGGCGGCGTAGGTGAGTATGTGTATCGCCGCGAAATGCGGGACTTCGGCGATTTAGGCAAATTGTTTGGCGAAGCGGTGCGCCAACGCTTAGACCAAAACGCGGTACCTGTTCCCTTGTTGCCAGCCGGCGAATGCATTCGCGCCACCGTCTTGGGTGCCTCTGAATACAGTGTGCAATTGAGTGGCAATACCACCTTCATTTCTGAGCCTGCAGCTTTGTTGCCACGCAAAAATCTGCAAGTCATCCCCCTGAACCTCGAGCTCAAAGAAGTTATCGACCCCGCTGAAATTGCCGCAGCTCTTGGCAAATCATTCCGCCGGCACGACTTGGTGGAAGGGGCACAGGATGTGGCCATTTCGCTCCGTTGGCTGGGTGCGCCATCTTTCACCCGCCTGCATGCGTTGTGCCAAGGCATCTTGAGTGGTCTGCCCGAAACTTTGAAACAACAACGCCATCTGTACATCGTGACCGACGGCGACATTGCCCATAACTTAGGCCATCTCTTCAAAGAAGACGAGCGGGTCAAGTGCGAAGTATTGGTGATTGACGGTGTGACCTTGTGGGGCTTTGACTTTGTCGATTTGGGCCGAATTCGGATGCCCTCATGGACGGTGCCTGTCACTGTCAAGTCGCTGGTCTTCAATGAAGATCCACGTGCGCACGGCAAATCAGATCCTGGCGAATGGCATGCCCACGAAGACGGCAAGATGCACCGCCACGACCACAAGAAACCCCATTCACATGGCCATGGCCATTCACACGATCATGGCCACGACCATGGGCACGGTCACTCACATGACCACGACCATCATCACCATGATCATGAGCATGAGCATGGTCACGATCACTCACACGGCACACAACACGCACTGAACTTGGCCCACAAGGCCAAGCCATGAGCGGCATTTGCCACTAAAAAGCGCAGCCCCTGTGCTTTTTTTTCGCACCCAAGTATGACGAATTAGAAGAAAATCACACCATGGATTTGAACACCACGTCACTGCTCGCCACGTCTGGTTTGTTGCTCGCTTTGGGCTTCAGACACGGCCTCGACCCCGATCACATTGCGGCGGTCGATGGCATGACGCGGTTGCGCCACAAGGGCAGTGCTTATTGGAAAGCGCGCCTCACAGGTTTTCAATTTGCCTGCGGTCACAGCCTCACTATTTTGCTCGCAACGTTTGTGTTTTACATGTACGGCATTCAGTTGCCAGAGTGGTTAGACGCCGTGGGCCTTTGGATATCTACATTCTTCCTGGTGTGGTTGGCCTACCGCAATTTGAAGTTTTGCTTTTCGGGCGATGACGATCATCACCATGCTGGCAGCCCTGTTCAACGCAAAATTTTGCAAGCCATGGGACCCTTTGCCCATCCCATGGGCGTCGGTTTTGGTTTTGCCATTTCATTTGACTCTTTGGCGCAAGCCGGCCTGATGGCAGCCAAAGGCCACGAGTTGGGTGGCCTGTTTGCCATCATTGCCATGGCCCTCAGCTTTGGCATGGGCATGACCTTGGCCGACACCAGCAATGGTTTGCTGATGCATTGGTTGGTCAACCGCAGCCATGCCCTGGCGCACAGCGCAGGCCGCATCATGAGTGGCGTGATTGCAGCACTGTCTCTGATGGTGGTGGCAGTCAGTCATGCCAGCCAACACTTTGAAAATCTCGATGCCATTTGGGAAGCGTGGGGCGCCTACATTGGCATCAGCGTCACAGGCATTGCGGTGCTGGTGTACTTGATCAGCGCTCGCCTGTATCGCTCTCAAAATTCTAACTGGCAGGTTGTAAGTGCACGTGGTGGACACCGTCACCATGGTCGTGCCCCTTCGCTGCTTTTTCCAAAGTAACCGGCACAATTTGAACCGAGCCGTGGCGCACACCCGTTTGGGCCACGATGCGGTGTGCAAACTGTCTCACCTCTTTGGTTTTACCGCGCAAGAATGCAACTTCCAAACAGTTGTCATGGTCTAAATGCAAGTGCATGCTGGACACTGTCAAGTCATGGTGGTCGTGCTGCAAATTGGCAATGCGCTCGGCCATGGTGCGGTCATGGTGGTTGTACACATAACCCAAATGCGCAATGCAATGCTCGCTCTCGTTTTGTCGCAAGGTTTCTTGCGAATGCCAACCGCGAATCAGATCTCGAATGGCTTCCGAGCGCGAGGCATAGCCATTTTTTTCGGCCAATTGGTCCAAAATGCCAGCCAACTCGGTTTCAAGTGAAATGGTGATGCGTTCCATGAAAATGCCTTGCAAATATAGTCTGCGAATGTCAGCATGATACGCAGAAGCAACCTCCCTAGTCCATGAACACCCTCGACAAACGCATTCCTGTTTATTTGCTCACAGGCTACTTGGGCAGCGGCAAGACCAGCCTCCTCAAAGCTTGGCTAGGTCAAGACGCGTTCAAAGATGCCGCCTTGGTGATCAATGAGTTAGGCGAAGTGGGCTTGGACAATCAGCTGCTCAGTGGCGCAACCGAAAGTGCCGCACTGGTGGCCAGTGCCTGTGTGTGCTGCACGGGTTTGCCAGGTTTGGCCGAAGCGCTCGAAGACCTGTTCTGGGCGCGCCTTGAAAGGCGCATGCCGCGCTTTCCCAACTTGGTCATTGAAACCACAGGCTTGGCCGAACCCGGTCCTGTGGCCGAGGCCTTGCGCAGCAGCGATTTGCTCAAAGAGCGCTATCGCTTGGCAGGTGTGATCACATGCCTCAGCGCCAGCACAGCGGATGCCGTGCTCAAACAACATGCAGAAGCGCGTGCCCAATTGGCCGGTGCAGATGTGTTGGTCATCACCAAAACAGACTTGGTTAACGACGATCAATTAGCGGCCCTGACATTGCGTGTGCAACATCAATTGGCGCATTTGGAACTTGAACACGCGCCGCACTTGCTCACATCCGCGCAGGCCTGCTTATCGGCAGATGATTTGTTAGCGAGCCTGGCCCTTCGCGCCGCTTCAGTGAAGCCAGTGTCACAGACACCTGGCCAATTTCGCGAATTCAAAGCAGTGACAACACTTGCGCACGGATTGCACTTGCACCGACCTGGTGAGCACTGTGACATTTGCGAAGGCACGCATGCGTCCGCGCATGCTGCGCAAGCCTTGTGGTGGCCGCTGGCGGACCTGCCAAGCCTGGCTGAAGTCTCTGCACAGGTGCAAGCGCTTCAAAGCACTTTGGGGTCAGAGCTGCTGCGCTTAAAAGGCCGCGTCCAAACAACAGAGGGCGCGCATGTGATTCAACTGGCGCCGTTTGAAACACACGCTGAAGTTTGTCAAGACGAACTGCCTTGGTCAGACACCACACGCAGTGGCTTCACGGTGATTGTGAGCAGCCACTTGTCGGCTGCGTCAGCGCAATGGCTGACCCAACACTGTATTTCAAGCCTGGCGGCTTAAGCCATTCATTTCCAAGGGTCGATGGTCATGTGAATGGCGTCTTCTGCGCCTTCACCTACCAATGAGCGAATGGCGTATTCGGTTTGATCCAAACCAAACATGTGGGTGCTCATCGATCGCACATTGTGGCGATTGCCCGCGATCAACTGAAGTGCGAGTTCGACAGATTCATAACTGTGGCCACGCATGCCTTTGACGGTCAGGAACTTGGCAATGATCATGTCGCTGTCAAACTGCGGCACTTTCTGGCGCTTGATGCCGCCCAAAATGACACGGCCTTTTTTGCGCGCCAATTGAATGGCACTGATCACAGAGGCTGGACCCCCTGAGGCGCAATCAATTACCAAGTCAGCCATTTGGCCACCCGTGATTTCGGCCACAGATTCAAGCAAGTCTTCGTCGCCAATGGCCACCGTGTGGCTGGCACCCAGGTGCTTGGCCATGGCCAAACGTTTTTTGTCGGAAGGCGTGTTCAAACCCGTCACAATGATTTTGTCGACGCCCGCTTCGCGCGCCGCCACCACACATGACAAGCCTTGTTGGCCAGGGCCTTGAATCAACACCGTTTGGCCTGGACCCGCACCGCCGTGCAGGTAAGTCCACTCAATGCCATTGGACATGGGCAAAGCCAAAGCCGCGTACTTGGGCTCAAGACCTGCAGGCACTTTGTGAAACACGGTGTTCATGTGCAGCTCTTGGTACTGCGCAAAACCACCCCATAAACCAGAGCCACGGTTCAAGCCCGTCGCGCCATATCGCGGACCGCCCAAGCGCCAATCGGTGGCATTGCACAAACGGAAATCACCGCTGCGGCAAAAATCACAATGACCACAGGGCAGGTACTCTTCCAAGGCCACCAAGTCGCCTTCTTTCACACCCCACTTGGGGCCTGCAATGGCGCCGACTTCTTGCACATAGCCCACTGTCTCGTGACCCAAAATGGCCGGGCCTTGGATCTTGGGGAAGTCTTGGAAGAACATCCAGTCACTGCCGCAGACACCGGTGACCGCCACCTTCAACAAGCCTGCATCCGGTTTGGGATCGGGCGTTTGAAAGTTTTGAATCTCAATGGTGCCGTTGGGCATGGCCACGGCGGCCTTGAATGTTTGTCCCATGAGTGGTCCCTTTAAATCGCTGGTTTAAACGCTGGAGTGTGGCTTGCCAGGTGCAGACTTGAAGTGCTCTTTGGCGCCTTCTTTGTAATGCACATCGCGCTTGATCAGCATGGCCACAGAGCGAACTTTTTGATGCTCTGGGTTCAAGCCGGGCAATTCAAAATCTGGGTTCTCAGCCAAAGCACGTGCGGCTTTGATCAAACGCTGACGCGCCATGATGATGCCGTTGTCGGTGGACACCAAGTTCTCTTTGGTGCGGTCTTGAATGCTGCCCATGCTTTCTTGCAATGACGCGTCTTGCATGCCAATGCCTTCAATGCCGCTGTACAACAGGCCTTCTTTTTGAGCCTTGCGGTCCATCAAGTAGTCGTTGTCCATGCGCTGCAGTGGCACGTAGTCTTTGTCGACCTTCACGTGAATGCTGGCGCCGCCCTTCATGGCGTCCACTTCTTCCGTGGTCAATGCACGTGTTGGATGGTAGTCAAAGCTCCATGTCCAGCATGTGTGGTCATTGATCGGCACCCAGAAGTGGCCGTGCACAGGATGGTCACCGCGAGGGGGCACCATGGTGAAGCAAGGCATGATCCAGGGTGTGATGCGCCAGTAGTACTGGTCGTCTTCTGCATTGCGACGGGCACCCACCAACAAACCACCATCGGCCTCTACCACTTCAAACACAGGGCTCAAGTCGTTCAGGTTGTATTGGTTGCCTTTGGCGCCTTTGAACAAAGGATCGCGGCTGAGCGATGCGCTGTGCAAGAAAGACACATGGCTGGAGTCGATGCCGCCTTCCAAAGCTTGCAACCAGTTGCTGGCTTGCAAACGCTTGGACATGTAAGAGTGTTCTTTGGGCAAAGTGGCAAATTCCCACTCAGGCAAAGGTGGCTGCTTGTCCGCAGGGCCCATGTAAACCCAGATCACGCCACCGCGTTCCACCATGGGGTAAGACTTGAGCTTGATGCGCTCGCAGTAGCCGGACGTGGGTTCGGAAGGCACGTCGGTGCAGTTGCCGTTCACGTCGTATTTCCAACCGTGGTAAGGGCAACGAATGCCGTTCTCTTCATTGCGGCCAAACCACAGAGACACGCCGCGGTGGGCGCAAAACTCATCAATCAAGCCCAACTTGCCTTCAGTGTCGCGGAAGGCGAGCATTTTTTCTGACAGCAATTCCAAACGCACGGGTTCGCAATCGGGGCCTGGCAATTGCTCGGACAACAAAGCGGGCAACCAGTAACGGCGGAACAAGTTGCCCATGGCGGTGCCGGGGCCAGTTTGGGTTACCAAGTCATTGAGTTCTTTTTTCAACATGCAAGTTTCTCCTCAAGTGCTTTCGCACGGGGTCCTAAAATAGTCTGTATTTCGGTGTGAAATTTCCGCTGATGACGATGTTCCGCATAAAGGAACATTGTTCTTTCATTAGAAACGAGGTTATCATCAGCGACTTGTCATTGTCAACTGGAGATTCTTTATGTCGGGTGCGTGCCGTTTTCTCTCTTTGTGCAAAGCTGCAGAAGTAGCAGAAGGTAAAGCCATCAAGGTCGAAAAAGACGGCCTGACCTTGGCTGTGTTCAATATCGACGGTGAATACTACGTCACAGACGATACCTGCACACACGGTCCGGGCTCTCTGTCAGAGGGCCCTATTGAAGGCGATGTGGTCGAATGCGATTTTCACAATGGTGCCTTCAACATCAAAACGGGTGCTGTCGTGGCGGCGCCCTGCATGATTCCCTTGAAAACCTACAAAGCCCGTTTGCAAGGCGATGAGATCGAAATCGAAGCCTGAATTTGAGACAAAGACGCAATCCTTTTTCTCACATCAGCGTGAAAAAAAAGGCCCTTTTCAGGGCCTTTTTTTGTGGGTGTTTCACGACAGCGCCAAGATCAGTTTTCAGGTTTCACCGTTTTGATCATGGGCGCCCATTGCTTCAGTTCTTCACCCACATATTGGGTAAACCTGACAGAGTCCCAATCAAAGGTTTCCATTGAACTTTTGGCCAACAAGTCCTTGGCCGTATGGCTTTGCATGATCTTGCGCACTTCTTTGTTCAATTTGTCGACCACTGCAGGCGGCATCCCTGGGGGACCTGACAATGAGAACCATGTGAGCGCCACCAGCTTTGGAAATCCCTGTTCCGCAAATGTCGGCACGTTGGGAAACTCGGGCATGCGTTTGGATGATGTGATCGCCAAA
>CANGCI010000057.1 GCA_947451995.1 Comamonadaceae bacterium
GGCGTGCGCACCGCTGAGTTCATTGCAGACCCTTGGGGCCGACCTGTTCGCAGTCCTTGGGCCAACCACGTGCAAATTAGCGTGGGCTCTGGCTTTCGTTCACATGGCGTGGGTGTGGGCCTTGGCATGAGCACAGGTTTGCCACCCTTTGGCCGCGCTGGTTTTCCGCCGCCTTCTGGTTACGCCCAAGAAGTCAGCATCATCATTCGCGATTTGAACACCAGCAACGTGGTGTACCAAACCAAAGCCCTGCATGAAGGCCCTTGGGCCGATCACGCCAATATTTTGCCCGCCATGATGGCCGCCGCCTTGCAAGGATTTCCCAATCCCCAAGTCCGAAACCGACGCGTTGACACCACCATTTCACGCTGACATTTGAATCTGATTTTTTGCGCATGCAAGCTACCCGAATTCTGGCCATCCGTCATGGCGAAACTGCTTGGAACGTCGACACCCGCATCCAAGGCCAGCTCGACATTCCCCTCAACGCCAAAGGTGAGTGGCAGGCCGCGCAATTGGCCAAAGCCTTGGCCGCGCAAGACCCCTTGCATGCGGTGTACACCAGCGATTTAAAGCGCGCCCATCAAACAGCCACTGCTGTGGCTGTGCAGCAAGGCTTAGAAGCCATCAGCCATCCTGGTTTGCGCGAGCGCGGCTTTGGCGCCTTTGAAGGCAAAACCTTTGCCGAAATTGAACGCGACCTGCCAGAAGATTCCATGCGGTGGCGCAAACGCGATCCACTGTGGGCACCGCCTCAAGGTGGCGAATCTTTGGTCGTGATGGAACAGCGCGTGCGTCAAACCTTGGATGATTTAGCGACCCAACACGTGGGGCAACACATTGCTTTGTTTGCACATGGCGGTGTGATGGATTTGTTGTATCGCATTGCCACTGGCCTGGATTTGCAAGCGCCGCGCTCATGGACCCTCACCAACACCGCCATCAACCGCTTGTTGTGGACACCGCAAAGTGTCACCTTGGTCGGTTGGGCCGACACGTCGCATTTAGACGAAACCACGCGCGACGAGTTTTAAATTGGACAGGCCGCGCTTGCGGCTTTTGTTTGGGTGCTGGTTTCAGTCTTGCGTGAAGCTTTTGGGCGGCGTCACACCCAAATGGCGATAGGCCGCCAAGGTGGCCATGCGGCCACGCGGGGTGCGCTGCAAGAAGCCCTGCTGAATCAAGTAGGGCTCAATCACATCCTCAATGGTGTCGCGTTCTTCGCCAATGCTGGCGGCAATGTTGTCCAAGCCCACAGGGCCACCATCGAAACGGTGAATCACGGCTTCCAACAATTTACGGTCCATCAAATCGAAACCTTCAGGGTCGACATCCAGCATGGCCAAAGCACGTTTGGCAATGTCGTGTGTGATGTGACCCACGCCTTTGACATCGGCGTAATCGCGAACTCTTCGAAGCAAGCGGTTGGCGATGCGTGGCGTACCTCGGGAGCGCTTGGCAATTTCTTGACCACCGGCTGCATCCATGGGTGCTTTGAGCAGGCTGGCACTGCGCGTCACAATGCGCGCCAATTCTTCAGGCGTGTAAAACTCCAAACGCGACACAATGCCAAAGCGATCGCGCAAAGGGTTGGTCAACATGCCAGCGCGGGTGGTGGCGCCCACCAAGGTGAAGGGCTGCAAATCGAGCTTGATGCTGCGTGCTGCGGGGCCTTCACCAATCATGATGTCGATTTGATAGTCCTCTAAGGCGGGGTACAAAATTTCTTCCACCACGGGCGACAAACGATGGATCTCGTCAATGAAGAGCACATCGTTCTTTTCTAAATTGGTGAGCAATGCCGCCAGGTCTTTGGGCTTTTCAAGCACGGGGCCACTGGTTTGTCGCAAGTTCACACCCAACTCGGCGGCAATGATGTGGCTCAAGGTGGTCTTGCCCAAACCGGGCGGGCCAAACAAGAGCACATGGTCTAGCGGCTCGCCGCGCATTTTGGCGGCGCCAATGAAAATTTCCAGTTGCTCGCGCACCTTGGCTTGGCCCACATAGTCGTCCAGCAACTTGGGGCGCAAGGCGCGCTCAATGGCTTCTTCTTGAGGCGTTTCGGGTGTGGCGTCCACCATGCGCGCGGGCGGCGGCGGTGTTCCAAAGTCGTCGGTTTGAATGCTCATGGTGTCCGTTTATTTGGCCAAGGCCTTGAGTGCCATTTTGATGCCATCGCTCACACCCACATCAGCGGGCAAAGATTTCAAGGCCAAAGCAGCTTCCTTGTCACTGTAGCCCAAAGCCACCAGGGCTTGCAAAATATCGCTGGCGTGGTCGTGTGATGTGCTGCCTGTGGTGAGCAAGTCGGCGCCCAATTTGCCTTTGAGTTCTAGCAACAAACGCTCAGCGGTTTTCTTGCCAATGCCGGGCACTTTGACCAAGCGGCCCGCTTCTTGTTGGGTAATGGCTTGCGCCAAATCGGCCACGCCCATGCCCGACAGCACGCTCAGCGCGGTGCGCGGACCGACGCCTGAAATTTTGATCAACTGCCTGAAGGCTGCGCGTTCTTCTGTCGTGGCAAAGCCGTACAAGAGTTGTGCGTCCTCGCGAACCACAAAATGCGTGAGCAACTTCACTTTTTCGCCCAAGGCCGGCAGGTTGTAGAAGGTGCTCATGGGCACACTCACCTCGTAGCCCACACCATGGCAATCCACCATCACTTCGGGTGGGTTTTTGTCGATCAAAGTGCCTGTTAACTGACCAATCATGGCGTGCCGTTCTTCTTCATCAGATAAGTGCCTATCATTAGGGGGTATAGGGAGATTATCAGCTTGATTGTCAGACACAATTTCACGCCGCACAACAATACCCGCATGACGCATCTTTGCGGCCCCATGGACTCGCATTTGCGCACCATCGAGGCTGGGCTGCAGGTCAAAATTGCCCATCGGCATGAGCAGTTCAAGATCGACGGCCCCAAGGCGCGGGCGCAACAAGCGCTGGAGTTGCTGCAGGCACTCTATGAAATGGCCGATCGGCCCCTCAAAGAAGATTCGCTGCAACTGATGATGGCCGGCGACCCCGAGGTGGCCAACAACCCCGACGTGCCCACGCTGCAAACCCGCCGCGCCGACCTCAAAGCCCGCACGCCCGTGCAAGCTTTGTACATGGACAACATTGCCACGCACGACATCACCTTTGGCATTGGCCCTGCGGGTACAGGCAAAACCTATTTGGCCGTGGCCAGCGCTGTCGACGCCCTTGAGCGCGCCAGTGTGCAGCGCATTGTGTTAACCCGCCCTGCTGTGGAAGCTGGCGAACGCTTAGGTTTCTTGCCAGGCGATTTGTCGCAAAAGGTCGATCCCTATTTACGTCCTTTGTACGACGCGCTTTATGACCTCATGGGCTATGACAAAGTGCAAAAAGCCTTTGAGCGCAACGCCATCGAAATTGCACCTCTGGCGTTCATGCGGGGCCGCACCTTGAACAATGCCTTTGTGATTTTGGACGAAGCCCAAAACACCACGCCAGAGCAAATGAAAATGTTCCTCACCCGCATTGGCTTTGGTGCCAAGGCGGTGGTGACGGGCGATGTAAGTCAGATTGATTTGCCCAAAGGGCAATTGAGCGGCTTGATTGATGCGGAACGTGTTTTAAGGCGCGTGAAGGGCATCGCTATGACGCGGTTTTCTAGCGCAGATGTGGTGCGTCATCCCTTGGTGGCGCGCATTGTGGATGCTTATGATGCGCAAAGAACCACCGTACGCAGTCGATCCATTGATGCTTAAAACTTATGGCACTCCCCACACTCAATTTGTCCTTGCAATTTGGCGACATCCCCTATGCTGCGCGCCATCGTGCCGCCTTGCCACGTCACAAAGTGGCACGTTGGATTCGACACAGCTTGGCTGCTGATGGCGAAATCACGGTGCGCATTGTCGATGCCGAAGAAGGTCAGCGTTTGAATCGTGAGTTTCGAAAGAAAGATTACGCCACCAATGTGCTGACATTTGATTACATGCAGTCACCTGTGGTGATGGCAGACCTGGTGTTGTGCGCGCCGGTAGTGGCCAAGGAAGCCCGTGAGCAAGGCAAGACATTGCAGGCGCACTATGCGCATTTGTTAGTGCATGGCACGCTGCATGCACAAGGTTGGGATCATGAGACCAGTGAGGTCGATGCCGAGGCCATGGAGGCGCATGAAATTAAGATCATGCACAGGCTAGGGTTTAAGAACCCATATTGATTTTAAAGCGCCTGATTTACTTCGATGGAAGATCGGAAGCTTTCGGCATCACATCACCAAATCTGTAAAATTTTTTGATTTTTGCAAAATCTTCATCAGTCCAAGGCTGATTGTCTGGATCGCTCATCGCAGCCAATGTGATGGCTCTGTCTTCTTCATCCGTTGGCATGATGATTTTCATGGCTTTGGTATTTTTACTGATTTTTTTCATAGCGCTTAACCTCTCGTTTGTTTGCTGTTCGCAAACTGATGATTCGGGTAGATTCAGCACGCAACACATACACCACTGCGTAAAGTTTGCCTTCCAAAGGTACCAAGCCGCTCATGCGGACCTCGTTGTAGTTGTAGCGAACATCCTGCCAAACTACTTCCTTCGTCCAATCAAGATATTGAGCGAATTCAAGCACTATGCCATGTTTGAAATAATTTGCACGGCTTTTGTTGGGGTCGCATGTAAAGTGCATCCAGCCATGATGCTGCTAGCCCTTCATTCATGGTCATGCATTGAGTGTCAGTGGAACACTCAGCCGTGATTTTCTTTATTCACTTTCGATGCCAGAAGCATCCTCCAGCAAACGTACTTTCACTGACTTGCCCTTCACTTTGCCGCGCGACAATTTCGAAACAGCCTCTCGCGCAATGTCACGCGCTACCGCAACGTAGGTTGAGTATTCATTCACATTGATCTTGCCCACTTGCTCTCGCGTGTAACCCGCATCACCTGTGAGCGCACCCAACACATCACCCGCACGAATCTTCTCTTTGCGACCGCCCACAATTTGCAAGGTGGCCATGGCGGGCACCAGCATGTCTTTGCCAGCAGGCGTGAATGTACTCAACTCTTGCCAGCTAGATTCACGACCCTGGAGCACTTCAATCTTGCCAACATAACCCATCTCGTCCATGCTGGCCAAGCTCACGGCCAAGCCTTCTGCATCGGCGCGGCCCGTGCGGCCAATGCGGTGGATGTGCACTTCGGCATCGGGCGTGACATCAACGTTGATGACCGCTTCGAGTTGCGCCACGTCTAGGCCGCGCGCTGCCACGTCGGTGGCCACCAACACAGAGCAACTTCTGTTGGCAAATTGAATCAACACTTGGTCGCGTTCACGCTGTTCTAATTCGCCATACAGTGCCAGCGCACTGAAACCTTGCGCTTGCAACACCGCTACCAAATCGCGGCACTGCACTTTGGTATTGCAAAAAGCCAGCGTAGAGGTAGGTCGAAAATGGCTCAACACCATCGACACGGCATGCAGGCGTTCAGACTCTTTCACCTGCACAAAAATTTGTTTGATCTTGTTGGCGCTGTGCTGTGTTTCCACCTTCACCGTTTGAGGTTCTTTCATGAACTGCGTGGCCAACTTGGCGATGCCTTCAGGATAGGTGGCCGAGAACAACAAGGTTTGACGATTCTGCGGACACTGTCTGGCCACAGTGGCGATGTCTTCAAAGAAGCCCATGTCGAGCATGCGGTCGGCTTCATCTAGCACCAAGGTTTTCAGGCCTTTGAGTTTCAAAGAGCCGCGCTCCAAATGGTCCATGATGCGGCCGGGCGTGCCGACTACGACGTGGGCGCCATGTTCCAAACTCAATACTTGACCACGCAACGCAACGCCACCACACAAGGTGACCACTTTCACATTGCCAACGGCGCGCGCCAAGCGACGAATTTCTTGACTCACCTGATCGGCCAACTCACGGGTTGGACACAAGATCATGGCCTGCACTGCAAAGTCTGCGGGCAGAATTTTTTCGACCAGGGGAATACCAAACGCCGCCGTCTTGCCACTGCCGGTGCTGGCCTGGGCAATCAAATCTTTGCCCGCCAAAGTCACAGGCAAACTGGCCGCCTGAATGGCCGTCATTTGCAAATAGCCCAACTGCTCTAAATTGCCCAGCATCGAAGCCGACAAACTCAGCTTCGCAAAATCATTTTTGTTTTCGTTCATGCTCTGATTATCAACGTGGGAAAAATTTAATTGGGGTCAGATCAACATTACTTTCCAATCTAAGGGGTGAAAGCCTAAGGGGGGCTGAACGATTTCTGGTACTCCAGTATGAGGAAGCCCCCCTTAGGCTTTTGCCCCTTAGATTGACAAAATTAATGTTGATCTGACCCCAATTAAATTTGCAAAGGAATGGTCACAGGACCATCATTGACCAAGTGCACTTTCATGTCCGCAGCAAACTGGCCGGTTTGCACAATGGGATGCGCCTCGCGGGCTTGCGCAACGAAGTAGTCGTACAAGCGTTGACCATCTGCCGGTGACGCAGCACGCGTAAAGCTGGGGCGATTGCCGCCGCTCACATCGGCGGCCAGCGTAAATTGGCTCACCACCAACAAACCGCCTTGCAAGCCATTGCCATCCAAATCCTGCAAAGAGCGATTCATCTTGCCCGCCTCATCGCTGAAAATGCGCAATTTCAAAAGTTTGCTGAGCATCTTGTCTGCATTCACAGTGGTGTCACCTTGCTCGGCGCACAACAGCAACAACATGCCCTTTTGAATTTGGCCAATCACTTTTCCATCCACCACCACCCGTGCTTCCAGCACGCGTTGCGCAACACCGATCACAACAAATCTCTTTCTGCATCAAAGTGCGCTTCCACATCGGAGGGCAGCAACTGAATAGAAGCGCGCAAGCCAGGCACTGCACTCATCAACGCTTGTTCCACACTGGTTCGCAATGCTGCCGCACGGCCCAAGGTCCAAGAGGCAGGCATGTGCATGTGCATGTCGACAAATCGGCGTTGCCCTGCTTTGCGCGTGGTGATGTGGTCAAAGCGAATGATGGACACATCATCGCGCTGATGCGCAAAGCCCGCCAAAGTCTCTTGAATTTGCGCAATCACTTCGGGCTCTACCGCTTCGTCCATCAAGCCTTGTGACGAACGCCAAATGAGGTGAAAGCCTTCTTTCAAAATATTCAGGGCCACACCAATGGCCACCAGCGCATCGAGCCACAACCAACCGGTCACGCTGACCAAGCCAATGCCAATGACCACGCCCACCGAAGTCCACACATCGGTGACCAAATGGCGCGCATCGGCTTCAAGTGCAATCGAGCGGTGGGTTTTGGCAGCACCAAACATGACCCACGCCAGCAAACCATTCAAGGCCGAGCTGCCCACCGACAAAGCCAAACCCCAACCTACTTGTTCAATAGGTTGCGGATCAAAAATACGATGGCTGGCGGCCCAAATGATGCCCATGGCCGCCACGATGATCAAAATGCCTTCAAAGCCCGAAGAAAAATACTCCGCCTTGTGATGGCCATAGGGATGTTCTTCGTCGGCAGGTTGCGCAGCCACGGTAACCATGAGCAAGCCAAAAATGGCACTGGCCAAATTGACCAAAGACTCCATGGCATCGGACAACAAACCCACAGAGTCGGTAATCCACCAAGCCCAAGTTTTGAGCGTGATGGTGATGATGGCCACCACCACAGAGGCCCACAACAAAGTGCGGGGTGACCAAGGCGGTAGTTTTGAAATCATGGTGTCAGGTTAACGCACATCGAAGACAAAAACCAAGCCGTAGATCAAGAACATGCATCAAGCGCTCAAATGCACACGCGCAAATTTGCGCTTGCCCACCTGAACCACATACGTGCCGGCCTCCAACTTCAAGCCTTTGTCGCTGACAACGGACGAATCCACGCGCACACCGCCGCCATCGATCAAGCGATTGGCTTCTGAGCCTGAAGGCGCCAAGCCTGCCATCTTGAGCAAATTGCCGATGCCCAAAGGTGCACCGCTGAGGTTCACCTCAGGAATTTCATCGGGCACACCGCCCTTGCTGCGGTTGATAAAGTCTTGCTCTGCCGCATCGGCTGCTGCCGCACCATGGAAGCGCGAGGTAATTTCTTTGGCCAAGGCCACCTTGGCTTCTTTGGGGTTCAAGCCATCGGCCACTTGCTTCTTCAAAGCTTCAATGTCGGCCATGGATTTGAAAGACAACAAGGTGTACCAGCGCCACATGAGCACATCCGAAATCGACAACACCTTGGCAAACATGGTGTTGGGCTCTTCGCTGATGCCGATGTAGTTGTTCTTGGACTTGGACATTTTGTCCACGCCGTCCAAGCCTTCCAGCAAAGGCATGGTCAAAATGCACTGCGGTTCTTGGCCGTACTCGGTCTGCAAATGACGACCCATCAGCAAGTTGAACTTCTGATCGGTGCCGCCCAATTCCAAATCGGACTTCAATGCCACCGAGTCATAACCCTGCATCAGCGGGTACAAAAACTCGTGCACGCTGATGGGCGTACCGGCTTTAAAACGATCGTGAAAATCGTTGCGCTCCATCATGCGCGCCACGGTGTACTTGGCCGCCAACTGAATCATGCCCATGGCACCCAGCGGCAAACTCCACTCGCTGTTGTATCGAATTTCGGTTTTGGTGGGGTCCAGCACCAAACTGGCCTGGCGGTAATACGTTTCTGCGTTCAGCTTGATTTGCTCGGGCGTCAACGGTGGGCGCGTGGAGTTGCGACCAGAGGGGTCGCCAATCAGGCTGGTGAAGTCGCCAATCAAAAAGATCACTTGGTGGCCCAAGTTCTGCAATTGGCGCATTTTGTTCAGCACCACGGTATGGCCCACGTGGATGTCGGGTGCGGTGGGGTCCAGGCCCAACTTGATGCGCAAGGGCACGCCGGTAGCCTCGGATTTGGCCAGTTTTTTGACCCAGTCTTCCTGGGGAATGAGCTCTTCACAGCCTCGCAAGGTGACCGCCAAGGCCTCTTTGACAGCGTCTGTCACGGGATAGGAGGTCGAAACAGGTGAATTCATAGGGTTTTCCAGTATGCGCCTTGGAGGTTTGAAGGTAGAATTGGCGGAATTGTTTGCCCTATTTTAAGGGCTGACCTTGCTATTCCCTATTGAATGAAATTTTTCAACACATTGATGACGACTGCCAAGCCGTTCAGCCTCGCGCTGTTGGCATCGGCCAAAGCCCACAGCGCAACGCTGCGGGACTTTGTTGCGCGTCATCCCAAACACGTCACAGCCGTGCTTGCCGCAGTTCTGCTCGGCGGCGGCGGTGGTGCGTTTGCGGTGGCCAACTTGGGGCCAGATGCCGCCAATTTGCCCGTTCGCACCCTGGTTGAAACACTCAGCACACCCAATTTAGATGCACAAGTTGAAGCGCTTGAGCAGCAAACCCTCAAGCTCTACCGCAACGACATCACCCGCGGCAGCGACACGGCCGAGAGTTTGTTGCGCCGCCTGGGACTGGTTGACGCAGCCGCCGCTGCATACATCCGTAAAACGCCAGCAGTTCGTCAAGCCCTGCTCAACCGCTCCGGCCGCAATGTGTCTGTGGAGGCCAATGAGCAGCAGCAACTTTTGACGCTCACCACACGCTGGCTCAAAAACGACAACGACAGCCAATTCCAGCGCATGGTCATCACGCGTGATGCCAACAACCAATTCAGCCTTCGCACCGACACGGCACCTTTAACAGCCAGCGTTCGCATGTCGGGCGGCACCGTCAACTCCTCTTTGTACGAAGCCTCCGACGAAGCCCGTTTGCCCGAAACAGTCACACGCCAATTGGCCGATGTCTTCTCTGGTCAAATTGACTTCCACCGTGCGCTGCGCAAAGGCGCAGTGTTCTCAGTGGTCTACGAAACATTGGAAGCAGAAGGCGAACCTCTTCGCACAGGTCGTTTGCTCAGCGCCGAAATTACCAACGATCAAAAAACCTACAACGCGGTCTGGTTCCAAGAGCCTGGCCAAAAGGGCGCCTACTACACCCTTAAAGGCGACAGCCTGCGCCGTGCGTTCTTGGCTTCCCCCATGCCTTACTCACGTCGCACCAGCGGCTTTGGCATGCGCGAGCATCCCATCTTCCACACCCAACGTGCTCACATGGGCGTTGACTACGCTGCACCCACAGGTGCACCGGTCATTTCTGTTGCCGACGGTGTGGTGGTTGAAAGCGGCTTCTCGGGTGGCTTTGGCAACATGGTGGTGGTTCAACACAATGCACGTCAAAGCACCGTGTATGCGCACCTAAGCCGCATTGGTGTGCGCAAAGGTCAAAGCATCAAACAAGGTGACAACTTGGGCGCCGTGGGTTCAACCGGTTGGGCCACAGGTCCTCACCTGCACTTTGAATTCCGCATCAATGGTCGTCACGTCGATCCACTGACCTTGGCACAACAAGGTTCATCCGAACCTATCTCGGCTGCTCAGCGTAACCAGTTCAACCAACGTGCCGAATATGCGCGCGCACAGTTGATGGCTGCGGCGCAAATGCGCCAAAACAACGTTCAATAATTCTCAGCGTTGGCAGGGGCCGGGTTGACTTCCTCCCCTTCTTCCTTTTCTGTCATTGCCCCATCGCCCACAACGGTGACTCAACCCAGCTTTCAATACTTCATTGGCCTCATGTCGGGCACGTCGCTCGATGGCGTGGACGGTGTGCTCTTGCAATGGCAAAGCAAACCGGAACAAGAAAGTGGCAAAAGTGGAAATGGCACCGTGGGTCAAGATCAGTCTCCTTCGTTGTTGTTCAACACGCCCAGCCTCAAAGTCTTGCAGCATGTCTTTCAGCCATTTGATGCTGAATTTCGCGCCGAGTTGCTCAGCCTGAATACACCGGGCAACAACGAGTTGCATCGCGCCGCATTGGCTGGCAATCGCTTGGCAAGAAACTATGCGCAGGTGGTGCATGCGCTGCTCAATGCAAGTGGTTTGCAAGCACATGACATTGCAGCCATTGGCGCCCATGGCCAAACAGTGCGACATCGTCCACTTGAATTTGATGCCGACCCCAGCACCGGTCAAGGCGCGGTGGGTTACACCTTGCAACTCAACAACCCCGCTTTGCTGGCTGAACTGACGGGCATTGATGTGGTGGCCGAATTTCGCACACGCGATTTGGCGGCCGGCGGTCAAGGTGCGCCTTTGGTGCCAGCCTTTCATGCAGAGATTTTTGGCAACCCGAAGCACAGCGTGGCTGTGGTCAACATTGGCGGCATCTCCAACATCAGCATCTTGCGCAACACCGCACAGCACAGCATCACCGGCTTTGACTGCGGCCCTGGCAACGCCTTGATGGACCACTGGGTGCATGTGCACCAAGGCACGGACTACGATGCCAACGGCGCTTGGGCAGCACAAGGCCAAGTCATTCCTTCATTGCTGCAAAGCTTGTTAGCGGAAGCGTTTTTGCATCAGACACCCCCAAAAAGCACAGGCCGCGATTTGTTCAACCCCACTTGGTTGCAGCAACATTTGCGAGCAGACTTCAAAGCCGTTGATGTGCAAGCCACGCTGTGCGAGTTCACGGCCTTGGCCATTGCGCAAGACCTCAAGCGCCATGCGCCTGAAGCCCAGCAGTTGTGGGTGTGTGGCGGTGGCGCACTCAATGCGCACCTGATGTCGCGTTTGCAATTGCATGCACCCGGTGTGCAGGTGGCGTCTACGGAACTGCATGGCTTGCCGCCCTTGCAAGTGGAAGCGGCCGCCTTTGCGTGGCTGGCTGCCAAAGCGATGAAGCGAGAAACGGGAAGTCTAGAAAGCGTCACGGGCGCTCGAGGCGCCCGTGTCTTGGGGGCCATCTATCCCAGATGACCCTTCGGTGTATTTAGCTTTGTCGCTGAATTAAACCGAGAATGAAGAACCGCAACCACAAGTGGTGGTGGCATTGGGGTTCTTGATCACAAACTGCGCGCCTTGCAGGTCTTCTTTGTAATCAATTTCTGCGCCCAACAAATATTGGTAGCTCATGGCATCGATCAGCAAAGACACGCCATGTTTGGTCATGGTGGTGTCGTCTTCGTTGACGATTTCGTCAAACGTAAAACCATACTGAAAGCCTGAGCAACCGCCACCCTGCACAAACACGCGCAGTTTCAAATCGGGGTTGCCTTCTTCGGCAATGAGGTCGGCCACTTTGGCAGCAGCACTGTCTGTGAAGACAATGGCTTCGGGCATTTCTGTGGGGATTGTTTCGGCTAAGGCGCTCATGTTTTTTCTCCGGCTACTTGGTGAGTAGTATAGTGGATTGGTCAACAATTACCTTTGAATAACTGCCCTACCAGAAGGGGCTTGCAAACGAAAAAAAACCGCTCTGAATGAACAGAACGGTTTTCTTGAAACAGGCTGTAAACGAATTAACGCTTAGAGAACTGCTTACGGCGACGCGCAGAGTGCAAGCCGACCTTTTTACGTTCAACTTCGCGGGCGTCACGTGTGACAAAACCAGCTTGGCTGAGTACGGGCTTCAAAGAAGCGTCATAGTCAATCAGGGCACGTGTGATGCCGTGACGGGCTGCACCAGCTTGACCGGATTCGCCGCCACCGTGAACGTTGATTTGAATGTCGAAAGATTCGGCATTGTTTGTCAACATCAAAGGTTGCTTAGCGATCATGATCGAAGTCTCGCGGCCGAAGTAGGCTTGGATGTCCTTGCCATTGACCGTGATCTTGCCAGAGCCTTTTTTCAGAAACACGCGGGCGACGCTAGATTTGCGACGGCCGGTGCCATTGTTCCATTCACCAA
>CANGCI010000058.1 GCA_947451995.1 Comamonadaceae bacterium
CTCATCCGCCAGCCCTTGATGGTGGCGGTGGTGTTCCGTTTGCTCGACTCGCTGCGCGTGTTTGATTTGATTTATGTGCTGACCGCCAACGGCAGCACCACCATCAGCATGTCGGGTTTTGTACGCCGCGAAATGGTGGAGTACGGCAACATGGGCTACGGCTCGGCGGCCTCCACTTCTTTGTTCCTGATCATCTTGCTCACCGCCATCGTCTTCTTGAAGTTGGCGCGCGTGAAACTGGCGGAGGATGCCAAATGAACACCCGCTCTTCGTGGACCACTGCGTTTATCTATCTGGCCTCTGCCGTGGTGGTGGTGCTGTCGGTCTATCCATTTGTTTATGCCATTTCAACGTCCTTGAAAACCGGCACCGCGCTGTTCAGCACCCAACTCATTCCCGCCCAAGCGGACCTGCGCAACTATTACGCGCTGTTTGAAGGGGTGCAGCCCTTTGGCAAAAGCTTGGTGAATTCTGTGATGGTAGCCGTGCTGACGGTGGGCTTTGCCATGCTGATGGGCGTCACAGCAGCTTACGCTTTAGGCCGCATTCGCTTCAAAGGCAAGGGTTTGCTGCTGGTGTGCATTTTGGGGGTGTCCATGTTCCCTCAAGTGGCCGTGTTATCGGGCATGTTTGAGCTCATTCAATGGCTGGGCATTTACAACAAGGCTTGGGGCTTGGTGTTGCCCTACACCATCTTCACGCTGCCGTTCACTGTTTGGATTTTGACCACCTTCATGCGTGAATTACCCGGCGAGCTGGAAGAGGCCGCCATCATGGACGGCTGTGGACCGCTGCGCATTATTTTTCAAGTCTTCATGCCGCTGTTGTGGCCTGCGCTGGTGTCCACCGGTTTGCTGGCCTTCATTGGCGCTTGGAACGAGTTCATGTTTGCCTTGACCTTTGTGGTCAATGACACTGAACGCACCGTGCCTGTGGCCATCTCTCTGATTGCCGGCGCCACAGCGTTTGAAATTCCTTGGGGCACCATCATGGCAGGCTCAGTGATTGTCACTGTGCCTTTGCTGATGTTGGTGTTCTTCTTCCAAAAACGCATCGTGTCGGGCCTGACGGCGGGCGCGGTGAAAGGTTAAATCATGAGCAAAGCACCTAACAACAACTGGTGGCGCGGTGGCGTCATTTATCAAATTTACCCTCGCTCATTTGCCGACAGCAATGGCGATGGTGTGGGCGACTTGCCCGGCATCACCCAGCACTTGGACTACGTGGCCAAGCTGGGCGCCGATGCCGTATGGCTCTCGCCGATTTTCAAAAGCCCCATGAAAGACTTTGGCTACGACGTCAGCGACTACTGCGACGTCGACCCCTTGTTTGGCACGCTGGACGACTTCCGAGCCTTGGTCAAAAAAGCGCACGACTTGAACTTGAAAGTCATGATTGACCAAGTGTTGTCACACACCTCAGACCAACACCCTTGGTTTGCAGAAAGTCGTGCCTCGCGCGACAACCCCAAAGCCGATTGGTATGTGTGGGCCGATGCCAAAGACGATGGCAACCCACCCAACAACTGGTTGTCCATTTTTGGTGGTAGTGCTTGGCAGTGGGACACCCGCCGACGCCAGTACTACCTGCACAACTTCTTAAGCACTCAGCCCGACTTGAACTATCACAACCCCGATGTGGTGGAAGCCATTTTGGGCACCGTGAAGTTCTGGTTGGAATTGGGCGTGGACGGTTACCGTCTGGACACGGCCAACTATTATTTCCACGACAAAGAGTTGCGCAGCAACCCTGGACGCGGCCAACCCAAAGGCAACGACCCCGCGGTGAACGATGTCAATCCTTATGGCTGGCAGTATCACAAGTTTGACAAGACTCAACCCGAAAACCTGGGCTTCCTTAAACAACTGCGCGCCCTGTTGGACCAATACCCCAACACCACCATGGTGGGCGAGATTGGTGACGACGATGGCTTGACCGTCATGGCCGAATACACCAGTGGCACCGACAAACTGCACATGGCCTACAGCTTTGACTTGCTCGGCCCCGACAGCAGCAGCACATACTTGCACGATTTGATGACGCGCTTTGCCGAGAAGAATGCCACCGGCTGGCCCTCATGGGCGTTGTCGAATCACGACGTGGTGCGTGTGGGTTCACGTTGGGGTGGCGAGTCGGCAGACGCGCGCAAACTGCGTGTCGCCGCAGCGTTTCAAATGTGCCTGCGCGGCTCACCCTGCTTGTACCAAGGCGACGAATTGGGTTTGCCCGAAGCAAAAGTGGCGTTTGAAGATTTGCAAGATCCTTATGGCATCACCATGTGGCCCGAGTTCAAAGGCCGCGACGGTTGCCGCACACCCATGCCTTGGGATGGCAAAGCGGCCGACATGGGCTTTGGCAGCGGTGCGCAAAAGCCTTGGCTACCTTTGACCGAAGCGTACCGCGCACTGGCCGTGTCAGAACAAGACAAAGACCCACAGTCTTTGCTGAACTTTTACCGCGCTTTGCTCGCATGGCGCAAAGATCAAGGCGTGTTGTTGCATGGCGATCAAGCTTTACTGCCGGTGCACACCCAAGTGATGGCCTTTGTCCGCGAACACGAGGGCAAGAAAGTTTTGTGCGCCTTCAACTTCAGCGACAGCGCCGCCAGCATGGACTTGCCTGCCAACTTCAAGTCGGCCGCGGTCTTGCCCGTACCAGGCTTGGGTGGCGGCAGCGTAGCGGGCGACAGCATGAAATTTGACGCCTATGGTGCTTTGTTGTTGACGCTGTAATGCGCGCCAATGACTTTGAAATCGCACCTTATTTGAACTGACATCGGAGACCAGCATGTCACGCATTGATTTCCAAAACGTCTGCAAGCGTTACTCACCCGAGTTGCCTTTGACGATCAACAACGCCAAGCTCACCATCGAACAAGGTGAGTTTTGTGTGTTTGTGGGCCCATCGGGTTGCGGCAAGTCCACCCTGCTGCGCATGGTGGCAGGCTTGGAGGACATCACGTCAGGTGACTTGCTGATTGAAGGTCAGCGTGTGAACGACTTGCCACCAGCCAAGCGTGGCGTGGCCATGGTGTTCCAAAGCTATGCGCTTTACCCGCACATGACGGTGGGCGAAAACATGGCCTTTGGTCTACGCGTATTGGGCTCTGACAAAGCCGAGATTGATCGCAAGGTCAAGGCGGCTGCCGACATTTTGCAACTCACACCTTTGCTCGATCGTTTGCCCAAAGCTTTGTCAGGTGGCCAGCGCCAGCGTGTGGCCATTGGCCGCGCCATTGTGAAAGAACCTAAGCTGTTTTTATTTGATGAGCCTTTGTCAAATCTTGACGCGGCACTTCGCGTCCAAACGCGCTTGGAAATTGCCAAGCTGCACAAAGACATGAATTCGGCCAGCATGATTTACGTCACGCACGATCAGGTGGAGGCCATGACCTTGGCCAACAAAATTGTGCTGTTGCACACAGGTGACCTCATTCAACAGCGCGGTAGTGTGGCGCAAGTGGGCTCGCCCATGGACCTGTACCACCGCCCTGTGAGCTTGTTTGTGGCGGAGTTCATTGGCTCACCCAAAATGAATTTGTTGCACGGCCATTTGGTCGATGCACAAGAAGGCTACGCCACGGTGAAAGTGGGCGAACAATTGATCAAGGCCGCGGTGGACGCACGACACTTGAAAGCGGGTGAACGCGTGCAACTGGGCATCCGGCCCGAGCACATTCCATTGACCTCCACTGGTGCAGGCAGCAACGTGGCAGGCCACTTGCAACACATTGAGCGCTTGGGCGATTCGTCTTTGCTCTATGTGCAAATGGGCGAAGGCCAAGCCGTGACCACCGTGAAAGTGGAAGGCAGTGCCACCACCAGCGCGGGCACCTCACTCAATTTGTGCATGCTGCCCGACCAACTGCATTTGTTTGACAGCCACGGCATGGCCTGCCAGCGCACCGTGGAATTGCCCAACTGACATGCCTGTCGTTTCAACCGATTGGCGCCAACAGGTCGCCTATCAAATCTATCCGCGTTCGTTTGCCGACAGCAATGGCGACGGCATTGGTGATTTGCCGGGCATCACCGCCAAGTTGGACCACCTCGAAGCCTTGGGCGTTGGCATTGTGTGGTTGTCACCGGTGTACGACTCTCCCAACGACGACAACGGCTACGACATCCGCGACTACCGCAGCATCATGAAAGAGTTCGGCACGATGGCCGACTTTGACGCCATGCTGGCTGGCATGACTGCTCGCGGCATTCGCTTGATGATGGACTTGGTGGTGAACCACACCTCCGATGAACACGAGTGGTTCCAGCAAGCCCGCAGTTCGCGCGACAACCCGTATCACGACTTTTACATTTGGCAGGACCCTGTGGAAGGGCGCGAGCCTACCAACTGGGAAGCAGCTTTCAATGGCTCGGCCTGGACCTTCAATGAAGCCACGGGCGAGTATTACCTCCACATGTTTTCCAAGAAGCAGCCCGACTTGAATTGGGAAAATCCCAAGGTCAGGCAAGCGGTCTACGACTTGATGCATTTCTGGTTGAAGAAGGGTGTGGGCGGCTTTCGAATGGACGTGATCAACATGATCTCCAAGCCCTGGCAAACGGACGCGCAGGGGCAGCCAGCGCCCAGCCTGCCCGATGCCCCGGTGGTTCAGGATGGATTTTTGCAACCCGCGTTTGAGATGGTGACGCACGGGCCACGCTTCGTCGAATTCATGCGGGAAATGCGACGCGAGGTGCTGGGCCATTACGATTGCATCACCGTGGGCGAATCACCTTGCGCAACGGTTGAACAAGCGCAAGCCATCACCGATGCCAAAACGGGCGCACTCAACATGGTGTTTCAGTTTGAACACATGGACGTTGACAGCCAACCGGGCAAAGGCAAGTGGGCTCTCAAGCCGCTGCACTTGCCCGATCTGAAAGCCAGTTTGAGCCATTGGCAAACTGGCTTGCATGGCAAAGGCTGGAACAGTTTGTACTGGTGCAACCACGACCAACCGCGTGCCATTTCGAGGTTTGGCGACGACGGTCTGTTCAGAGTTCGTTCAGGAAAAATGTTGGCCACTTGTCTGCACATGATGCAAGGCACGCCCTTCATCTACCAAGGTGAAGAGTTGGGAATGACCAATGTTCACTGGCCCCGCATTGACGCATACCAAGACATTGAAACGCGCAACATGTTTCAAGTGGCCGTGGCGCAAAAAGGCCAGAACCCTGAACAGGTGATGAAAGCGATTCACGCCAAGGGCCGTGACAACGCCAGAACACCCATGCAGTGGGCCAACGCACCGCAAGCGGGCTTTACCACGGGTCAGCCTTGGCTGGCCGTGAATGACAACTACCCCGAGGTGAATGCGCAGCAAGCTCGCACGGACGAAGACTCGCTGTTTCACTACTACCGCCAGTTGATTGCGCTGCGCAAAGCATGGCCCGTCATCGTGGAAGGCAACTTTGAATTGCTGCTGCCCAAGCACACCGCCTTGTTTGCCTACACCCGCCAACTGAACGGTGTGTGCTTGTTGGTTCTGTGCAATTTCAGCGGCCAGTTTCAGGGCCTGCCTTTGAAGCAGTTGCCGGACTTTTCAAAAGCCACGCCTTTGATTGGCAACCTGCCGCAAGATGAATGGCCCTTGGCGCCCGACACTTTGGCCGCTTGGGAAGCTCGCGTTTACGTTCTGGCCGAAGGCACTGCTGCGGCTGCGGCCTGATGCCGCATGCGTGCGTGCGTCGCCCGAGCATGCGGAATCCAACCGCGTGAGACCCAGCGGTGCCACATCATCAAGCCGCGAATCCACTCATCCGCGGCATACGCAATCCATACCCCCGTCAGGCCCCAGCCCCAATGCACGCCTAGCAACCAACTGCCACCAGCCAATACCACAGCCATTGAGCCTGCGCCGGCATAAAACGGATAGCGAGAATCACCTGTGGCGCGCAAGGCAGAGATCACGATCAAGTTAAAAGTACGGCCAGTTTCTAGCAAGATAGACCACCAAAACAAACGCCGTCCCTCTTCCAAAATGAGGGGGTCACTGGTGAACCAACCGAGCAAACTCGACCCTTGCCATGCCATCATCACAGCCACCACGGTGGTCACTGCAAAACCAATGGTTTGTGCGCGCTTGACCAAGACATGTGCTTCCCGCAAATGTCTAGCGCCAACCAAATGGCCCACCACCATTTCAACGGCCATGCCAATGGCAGCACCGCTGATCAAGATCCACATGTTGAACTGCAACACATAAGCCTGTGTGGCCAAGGCATGCGTCCCCATGACGCCGACCGCTGCGACACTGACCATGAAGGCCAATTCCCACGACAGATTTTCGGCAGCACCCGGCAAGCCAATGTGCAAGATGTGTTTCATTTGGGTCCAACGAACACGCCAAAAGTCAGACCACGATGGTGCCAAGTTCAAACGCCTTTGCCAAAGCAGCCAATGCAAAATCAAACCCACCAAGCGGCTGATGACCAGCGCTACCGCAAAGCCCGGCAAACCCATGCCAGGCCAATCTGAGATGAATTTCGACCAAGGTGCACCATGCATAAGAGGCCAAGCCAGACTGACATGCACCGCATGCATCACCAACATGACCCACAAAGTTTCCCGCGTCCGCAAATGCGCGCGCATGACGCTGGCCATGCAAGCATTCCAAGCATCCAACAGCAAGGCCAATGACAAGGCTTGCAACAGTGGCACTGCCAGCGCCAACACATCAGGCGGTGCATTGAGCAGTTGCAGCAAAGGCGTGGCAAACAACAAGGCCACCACCGCCATGCTGCCCCCCATCCATGTTCCTGCTGCCAATGCAGCACGCGCTACACGATCAGCTTCCGCAAATTGTTTGGCGCCGAGGTTTTGACTGACGACAACGCCGATGCCCGCACCGACCAAGCGAAAGACCATGAACAACAAGCCAAACAAATGGTTGGTCAGTGCAAATGCGCCGCCAGCTGCATCCGAAATGTGCGCGGCGAAGCAAGTTCCCAGCATGCCGACGGCAATGCCGATCCCCAATTCGACAAACAAAGGTGCAGCAACCGCACCAAAGCGTAACTTCATGGCTTCAACTCAAGCAAGACACGGTCCATCCACAAGGGCTGCGCGGCTTGGCCACCGCCCATCTCAGACCCGCCACCTTGCGGCGACAACTTGCGATAACCGTTGTCGTAGTCCCATGTGTTCACGCTCAACTGAAGCCCTTTGAGCGAAGGCACATCGGCCAACAAACTGGCAGGCAAATCAAATTGAACCGTGCGAGCGGCAACATCCACCTGAATTTTGGCGCCTTCAGGCAAAGCCATTCCTTCTGCCGTGGCACTGGCACCTTGGGCGGTAAACAAAGCATTGGACCACCCGTGAACACGCAAGCGGTAATGCCAATGCGTGCTCTCGGGCAAGTGGTCTTGCTGCAATGGCATCACGCGCAAGCTGTTGCTGGCATCGGGCTTGCCAATGAAAAAAGTAAAGGCCACGTGGTCAAAGCCATTGGCTGGATTCCAGCTTTGGTTGATCGCCCCCATCTTCACTTTGAGCCGCAAAGATTTTCCAGCGGACCAGACTTCAAGCCTTTCAATGTCAAAAGTGCCTGGAACGTAGGTCGGGTCTTGCGGGTAAACATACTGCCCCTGCGTACCCCGATCGTCTCCCACAGGGTCATCGATTGCAGCCATCAATTGCCACTCTTTTTTCATGTGCACCTGCTGCGCATCACTGACCGCCAACACCGCTTTGGTTTGTGCATGGCGCAGCAACAGCACCACACGCTGGGCGGTTTGATCGGGCCAACGCGACGTGTCAACGCGCAGTTGCCATTGCCGAGTTGCGGCGCCCATGGCAGGCTGAATCACTTGCGCATTTTTCAAATCACCGTTGACCACCCACACGCATTCCACGTTGGTGTCGGTGGACATTGGCCATTCACCTGTCAAGTCAAAATCACCAGCCACCTGCGTCGGCAAATTGGCAGGCAGCTTTAACTTCAACGCAGTGGGGGCCTCCCGCTTCTCAAGCACAGGCTTCGTACTGCCTACCCAGATGAAGGTACTGCGGGGTGCCAACGACAAGTTGAACAAACCCGTGGGCTTCAGTGCTGCGCGCGAATCGACATCTTGTGGCAACTTGAATTGTGCGCCTTCAACGCCCCATACACCTGTCAGTGTTCGCGGTCTTTGTGACACTGACAAGCCTTGCATCAAGTCCAAGTTGTCCAGCAATACGGTATGTTCTGCCGTATTGAAAATCACCCAAGCCGATTGCCCGCCATGGTCCATGCGATAGGCCAACACACCCGCACCTGCAGCGTCGTCACGCAAGACAGTGGGCACGCCCCGCGAAAAGACACGGTGCTGCTTGCGAACTTGGGCGAGGCTTTTGGTGAAGAGGTAAAGCGGTGCTTGAGTGTCAAAGTGATCCTTGCCACCCGAGCCATAACCCGCTGCAAACATGGCAGCTCGCTGCTCCTTAAATCCTTGCTCAGTGCCGTAATACAAAGTTGGAATGCCGGGCAAGGTCATGATCACGGCCAAACTTTGACGCAAGGCCACCTCATTGCTGCCTTTTAAAAATCGGTCGACATCGTGGTTGTCTAAGAAGCTGGGCATGCGATGGGGGTCGCTGTGCAACTTCATCATTTGGCGAATGCGCTCGCCCAATTCTTGGGTAGGACGTCCTCGCGCCATGACCTCGCCCACACTGCCATAGAGCGGAAAATTCAGCATGCCCTGCATCACAGGTTTGCCTTGGTCATCGCGAACGTAGCCTTCAATTTTGCGCATGGCTTTGGTTTCGCTCGGCTTGTCGATGGCAAATCCTTCACCGAAGGTGAAAAAATCTTGACGGCCAGTTTGTTGCCCCACGATGCGCATACCGGGTTGCTTGGGGTCTTTGGCGTATAAAAAATCTTGGACTGCGTCTGGCGGGACAAACACGGCGGTGTCTAGACGAAACGCATCCACACCCACTTGCCGAATCCAATGGCCGTAACTGTCACGCAATGCGCGGCGAACCACTGGATTTTCAGAATTCAAATCGTCCAACCCCGACATCTGAAAATTCAATTCCTGTTGTCGATCGTTGTAATTGTTGACATCCGGCGTCCAGTGATAAATGCCGGCCGCGCGGTGCGCTGGATTGCGCGGATCGTTCATGTGAAAGGGTGCTTGCGTCGGGGCTTTCATGGGCACAGACGTAGGTTTGAGCTCAAACCCTTGCGCAGGGTCTTGGGGGTTCCAGTTTTTGTATCTGAAAAAATCACCGGTGTGATTCAAGACAATGTCTTGCACCAGGTACATGCCTTTGCGGTGCAAAGCATCGGACAGTTCTTGGTACTCTTTCAAAGTGCCCACGTGTGGGTCCAAGCGTTTGAAGTCGGAGGCCCAATAGCCGTGGTAGCCACCGTATTCACCGTTCCACCATTGATTGGCCACGGGGGGTGTGATCCACACTGCCGTGGCACCTAAGCCCTGGATGTAGGCGAGTCTGTTCTTCACCCCCGCCAAATCACCCCCGCTGTAATGCGATTCTTTTTGCGGATTGAACTCCCCCGCACCTTGGTTGTTGTTGTGAGGATTTCCGTCTTCAAACCGATCGGTCATGAGGAAATAAATGATTTGATCTCGCCAATCAGGCGAAGGCACGTGCAACTTCAAAGTGGGCCCAGCAACCGCTGTGTTCAAAAGCCCCCCCCACAGTGTCAAACATGCCGAGAGAGCTGTAGCTTTACTACGCAAGTTGGGAAATAACATGGGCATTCCATCCAGCAGACGGTTCAGAAAACGTCTATTTTGCTTGATTTTTTGAAAATCGCCGCTTGAACTCGGACCCCCAATGCGGTTACAGTTCAGGTACATTTTGAAGTAGTTACATTACAAAAGAGATGCCATTCATGTACCCAATGGCAAGCGCAATACATAGACCCTGACCCATGATCGCTTTCGATTCTCCCCGCCTGATTGCTGACATTGGCGGCTTGTATGCTCGGTTTGCCATCGAGACCAGTTACGGCGAGTTCTCGCAGCAACGGAGCTTGAGATGCGCCGATTTCCCCAGTTTTGAAGCCGCGATGGCGGCTTATTTAGGCAGCCTGAAGTCAGCAGACGTGGTCCATGCGGCGGTGGCCATCGCCAACCCCGTGGATGGTGATCTGGTTCGCATGACCAACTACCACTGGCAATTTTCCATCGAAGAAACACGCGCTCACTTAGGGCTGGAGACCTTGGTGGTGGTGAACGACTTCACAGCCCTGGCGATGGCCTTGCCTCGCTTGACTTCTGCGGACTTTCGACAAGTAGGCCCTGGCCAAGCCGTCAAAAACAGTGTGATTGGTTTGATCGGGTCGGGCTCCGGCTTGGGTGTCTCTGGCCTGATTCCTGCGGGTGACGGCTGGACCTCACTCGGCTCTGAGGGCGGCCACACCAGTTTTTCCCCCGCCGATGCCCGAGAAGCAGCAGTTTTGCAGTTTGCATGGCAACAGTTTCAACACGTATCGTTTGAACGTTTGTTATCGGGGCCGGGCTTGGAATTGACTTACCTCGCCTTAGCCCAATTGAATCAGCAAACTGTCAAAGCCTTGTCTGCACCCGATATCACGCGGCTGGCTTTGGAAGACAAAGACCCGCTCTGTGCAGAAACCCTGGAGGTGTTTTGCAACATGCTGGGCACGGCCGCCAGCAACCTGGCAGTGACTTTGGGGGCAACTGGGGGCATCTACATTGGGGGCAGCATCGTGCCGCGCCTGGGTGCGTTTTTTGACCGTTCGGGGTTCAGAAAACGTTTTGAAGAAAAGGGCCGGTTCACCAATTACCTGGCCCACATTCCCACCTTCGTCATCACAGCGCCCGAGGCCACATTCATGGGCGCCTCGGCCATTTTGGACGCCCAATTGCGGGCTTTGCTCAATTCACCCGGTTCAGCCATCCTGACCCAAATCCGGCGTTCCAGAGCCGAGCTTTCACCCGCTGAACAGCGCGTGGCTGATTTGGTCTTGTCCAAACCAAGGTCCGTTTTAAGCGACCCGATTCACGACATTGCTGTGGCGGCACAGGTGAGCCAACCCACCGTGATTCGCTTTTGCAGATCCGTTGGGTGCAAGGGACTGTCCGACTTTAAATTGCGCTTGGCTTCTGGGTTGAGCATGTCGGTGCCCATCACGCATTCTCAAGTGACACACGACGACTCCATGCTGGAATTGGGTGCCAAGGTGCTGGGCAACACGGCCAATGCCATCCTGCAATTGCGCAATGAACTGCAACGTGAATCGATTGACCGCGCCATTGAGTTGGTAGCTGCCGCCGACCGGGTTGAATTGTTTGCCGTCGGCAACTACGCTGCGGTGGCCCAAGATGCACAAACCAAGTTTCTGCGACTGGGCTTGCCTTGCGGTGCGCACACCGACCCCCATTTGCAAGACTTAACAGCGTCCACCATCCAGCCGGGGACCGTTGCACTGATCATCAGCAGCGGCGGCAAATTGCCAGAGCTGATGGCTTTGCAGGAGAAAATTCAACAACGGGGTGCCAGTTTGATAGCCATTACGGCCAATCAATCGCCCTTAGCCCGCAAAGCCGATGTGGCCCTGGTGGCCGAGCACAACGAACACGCCGCCACCCACCTGCCCATGGTCAGTCGAGTTTTGCACCTGCTGTTGATCGACATTTTGATTGTGGGCCTCGAAATGCGCCATTTGGCCGCGCCTTCAAAACCCTACATTTCGCACAGCCAATGAAAGGGTGGATAAGATCAGCATCAAGGGATAACCCTTATGTAATTTTTCTACCGATTACTTGTTTAAGCCTGTAACTTAATTACAATTCCGACCCATCCAGATTGAAACCTGAAGATTTGGGGGCACTGGAAATCTCAAGCCCCTACCGACCTGAAAAGGAGTACTTGCTACATGATCGATTACGCCAGCCGGCAGAGAACACCCCGCAAACACATTGTGGGTTTGACGGTTGTGGTGGTGTTACACGGGCTGCTGTTTTGGGCCATCAACTCCGGACTTGCGCGCAAGTTTGTGAAGGTGATCAAAGGACCGGTTGAGGCCGTTCTTTTGGAGGAGACCAAACCGGACATTCCGCCGCCCCCGCCCCCTCCACCCCCTAAGAATTTGCCGCCCCCACCGCCCGCTTACGTTCCCCCCGTGGAAGTGGCCGTGGCTGCACCAACACCTGTGAACGCCATTGCTGCGGTGTCCAATACGCCGCAACCCGTTGCACCACCTTCGCCGATGCCTGTGTCTTCAGCGCCCGTCGTGACGGCCGCGGTGATCAGTGCCTCGAGCTGCGAAAAGCCTGAGTACCCCAGCGCCTCCAAGCGCTTGGAAGAAGAGGGCACGGTGACGCTGAAGTTCTTGGTGGGCGCAGATGGCAAGGTGATCGAGTCTGCCGTTGAAAAGTCCTCAGGCTTTAGGCGTCTGGACGAAGCCGCACGTGCGGGCTTGTCCAAGTGCCAATTCAAGCCTGGCACAGTGGACGGCAAGCCTCAGCAAACTTGGGCCAGCATGAAGTACACCTGGCGCTTGGAATAAGCCCATCACCATCCAACACATTTGTTGAACATTTTTTAAATTTAATTGAATTCGTTTCAGAGGAGTCTTTCCATGATCAAGCAACTCA
>CANGCI010000059.1 GCA_947451995.1 Comamonadaceae bacterium
TAGGGGTGCGCAAAGCCATGGCAATGTCGCTGGTGATCAAATCGCCTGCAATCGGGATCACCGCCGTGTGGCGAATGGCGCCGTTGGTGAAAATGGCCACGTCGGTGGTGCCAGCGCCAATGTCTACGCAGGCCACACCCAACTCACGCTCGTCTTCTGTCAACACAGCCAAGCTGGAAGACAAAGGATTGAGAAGCAACTGGTCCACTTCCAAGCCGCAGCGACGCACGCACTTGATGATGTTTTCTGCGGCGCTTTGAGCGCCGGTCACGATGTGCACCTTGGCTTCAAGGCGCATGCCGCTCATGCCAATGGGCTCTTTCACATCTTGGCCATCGATCACAAATTCTTGCGGTGCGACCAACAACAAACGCTGGTCCGTGGAGATGTTGATGGCACGCGCTGTTTCGACCACGCGCGCCACATCGGCTGGCGTGACCTCTTTGTCTTTAACCGCCACCATGCCACTGGAATTCAAACCGCGAATGTGACTGCCAGTGATGCCGGTGTTGACGCGTGTGATTTTGCAATCCGCCATCAACTCGGCTTCTTTCAAAGCTTGCTGAATACTTTGTACCGTGGCGTCGATGTTGACCACCACGCCGCGTTTCAAACCATTACCTGGGGCCACACCCATGCCTGCCAGTTTCAATTCTCCACCTGGCATGACCTCGGCCACGACGACCATGACCTTGGACGTGCCAATGTCGAGACCGACCACCAAATCTTTGTATTCTTTTGCCATATGTCCAACCGTTCTTGTCTATATCTTCAATCGATCAAGGTTTTTTCAAACCATCTACCGCCAAAGTGCTGACGCCTCGCAACCTCAAGGCGTAACCACTTTCATAACGCAAATCTGCCGACAACAATGACGTAGTGGTGCGGCCGTAGCGAGACGCCACCTGAGTCAATGTTTTCGAAAACAGTTTCAATCTGTCACCCAACTCTTGTTGCGTGCCTTGCCCTAATTCCAAGCTGGCACCCGATTCAAGTTGCGCAGACCAACTGCCACGCTGACTGAGCTCCAACCTGTCCAGTGGCATGTCCATCTTGGCCATCAAAGGCTTGAGGTACTGGAACATTTCCAACACCGTTTTAGCCTGCGACTCGGGCCCTTTCAGAGTGGGCAATGCATCGCTGTCCACATCGTCGGCATTGACTTCAAACACGGCACCTTCGGCACTTAAAAACTTACCGTCACCTTCAGTGCCCCATTGCGCCACAGGCTGAAATTCATCCAAGGTGACAGACAAACGGTTAGGAAACTCGCGGCGAACCAGCGCCGAACGAATCCAAGGAATTTGCTCAAAGGCTTGACGGGCTTGCAGCAAATTCAAAGTGAAGAAGTTGCCGGTCAATTGCGGCAACACATTGGCACGCAATGTCACTGCATTGCTGTGCGTCACATTGCCGCGCACCGTGATGCCTTGAATGGAGAAAGCAGGATGGCGCAACAACCAGCCAATGCCACTGGCCACGCACATGATGAGGGCCAGGGCAAACATCAGTCCTGACGTCCATTGCATCAAGCGCACATCCATGGGCAAGACCAGCGGCTTTTTCATGCCGAGCCCCCTTCTGATGTGCTGTGCTCAAGACCGGCTTGCGCCAACAAGTGCATGCACAGGCTTTCGTAATCCATGCCCGCAGCTTTGGCTGACATGGGCACCAAGGAGTGACCCGTCATGCCGGGTGAGGTGTTAATTTCTAACAAATAAGGTTTGCGGCTTTGCGCATCGATCATCACGTCGACACGGCCCCAACCTTTGCAGCCCAGCACTTGGTAGGCCTTCACGACAAGCGCTTGAATGGCCTTTTCTTCGGATTCGGGCAAACCAGATGGCACCAAGTACTGCGTGTCGTCGGTGAAATATTTGTTTTGGTAATCGTAATTGCCGGCGGGCGCCACAATGCGGATCACGGGCAAGGCCTGGGCTGTTTCGCCTTCACCCAACACAGGGCACGTGACCTCATCGCCAGCAATGAACTGCTCGCACAGCACATCGGTATCGCATGCTGCGGCGGCCTTCAGGGCTTGCGGCAATTCGCTGGCCTGCGTGACCTTGGCCACACCAATCGACGAGCCTTCGCGCGCTGGCTTCACGATGAGGGGCAAACCCAAAGTTTGAATCACATGGGCTTGCGCCTGTTCACCCAAATTGTCTTGCTTGAGCAAGACATAGCGGGGGGTGGGAACATCTTCAGACAACCACACGCGCTTGGTCATGGTTTTGTCGATGGCGATGCTAGAGGCCATGACGCCAGAACCGGTGTAGGGAATGCCCAGCAATTCGAGTGCGCCTTGCACTGTGCCGTCTTCACCGAAGCGGCCATGCAATGCAATGAAGCAGCGCTGGAAACCTTCTTTTTTGAGATCGGCCAAATCGCGTTCGGCAGGATCGAAAGCATGGGCATCGACACCGCGATTGCGCAGCGCATTGAGCACGCCATTGCCAGACATGAAGGAGACTTCGCGCTCGGCTGATTGACCGCCCATCAGCACAGCCACTTTACCGAAATGGGCTGGTGCGTTGCTCATGCAACACCTCCCATTTTTTGAACTTGGGCAGGCACTGCGCCGATGGAGCCGGCACCCATGCAAATGACGATGTCACCGTCTTTTGCATTGTCAAAAATAGCCTGCGCCATGCCTTCAATTTTATCGACAAAAACGGGTTCAATTTTGCCTGCGATGCGTAAAGCACGAGATAAAGATCGACCGTCCGCTGCAACGATGGGCGCCTCACCTGCTGCATAAACTTCGGACAACAAAACGTGGTCGGCACCGTGGCTGATCACGCGCACAAAATCTTCAAAGCAATCGCGAGTTCGGCTGTAGCGATGCGGCTGAAATGCCAGCACCAAACGACGGCCTGGAAAGGCGCCGCGAGCCGCGGCCAAAGTGGCTGCCATCTCAACCGGATGGTGACCGTAATCGTCGATCAACGTGAAGCTGCCGGCTTGGTTCAACAGCTTCACTTCGCCATAGCGCTGGAAGCGGCGACCCACACCTTTGAAGTGGGCCAAGGCACGCTGAACCGCCGCGTCGTCCACACCCAATTCAACAGCCACCGAGATGGCGGCCAAGGCATTCAGCACATTGTGATCACCCGGCAAGTTCAGCACGATGGGCAAATCGGGCAAAACCACACCATTGCGGCGTTGGACGGTGAAATGCATTTGACCGTTTTCAGCCCGAACATCGACCGCGCGGACTTGTGCGCCTTCTTTCAAGCCGTAGGTGGTCACAGGCCTGGCCAGCTTGTCTTGGATGCTGCGCACGCCCGGGTCATCGCTGCACAAAATGGCCGTGCCGTAGAAGGGCATGCGGTGCAAAAACTCAACAAATGCCGACTTCAGTTTTTCAAAGTCGTGGCCGTAGGTCTCCATGTGGTCGGCATCGATGTTGGTCACCACCGCCATCACAGGCAATAAATTCAAGAAAGAGGCGTCCGATTCGTCTGCTTCCACCACGATGTAGTCACCCGTTCCGAGCTTGGCATTGGTGCCCGCGCTGTTCAAGCGACCGCCAATCACAAACGTGGGATCGAGTCCGCCTTCTGCCAACACGCTGGCCACCAAGCTGGTGGTGGTGGTTTTGCCGTGGGTGCCCGCAATGGCCACACCTTGCTTCATGCGCATCAACTCAGCGAGCATGACGGCGCGTGGCACCACTGGAATGTGGCGTGCCTTGGCCACCAGCACTTCAGGGTTGTCGGCTTTGACGGCCGTTGAAGTGACCACGGCGTCAGCGCCCTGAACGTTGTCTGCACTGTGGCCTACATGCGTTTGGATGCCCAATGCAGCCAAACGGCGCAAGGTGCTGCTGTCGGACAGATCAGAGCCCGAGATGGTGTAACCCAAATTCAACAATACTTCTGCAATGCCGCTCATACCGGCGCCGCCGACGCCGATGAAGTGGATATGACGAATGGCGTGTTTCATGCGGCCAATGCCTCGCAAGCTGCCACCACTTCTTGAGTGGCTTGTGTCTTCTTCAAAGCCCATGCTTTTTCGGCACAGGCCAACAATTCTTCACGTGTCAGGCTGGCCAAACGGGCCGCCAAAGTTTCAGGCGTGAGCTGGGCTTGTGGCATCAGCCAGCCCGCACCCTGTTGAACCAAGAAATTCGCATTGGTCGTTTGGTGATCGTCCACCGCAAATGGGAACGGCACATAAATGGCGGCAGCACCCACCGCCGCAATTTCGGTCACGGTGCTGGCCCCAGAACGGCAAATGACCAGATCGGCATCGGCAAAGGCTTGTGCGGTGTCATCAATGAAAGGCGTCAGTTCTGCTTGCACGCCAGCTTGTTGGTAATGTTTGCGCAAGGCCTCAATTTGTTTGGCCCCACTTTGATGCACCACCACGGGCCGCTGATCTGCAGGCATCAAGGCCAGCGCTTGAGGCACGATCTCATTCAAGGCCTGCGCACCCAAACTGCCACCCACCACCCAAATTTTCAAAGGACCCGTGCGGCCCGCAAATCTGGCTGCAGGTGCAGGTTTGTTCAAGAAATTCTGACGCAAGGGGTTGCCCACCCACACGCCTTTTTTCAGCACGTCTGGAAATGCGCAGTAAATGCGATCGGCCACACCGGCCAACACTTTGTTGGCCAGGCCCGCGACCGAGTTTTGCTCATGCAAGACCAAGGGCTTGCCCATCAGAACAGACATCATGCCGCCTGGGAAAGTGATGTAGCCACCCAAGCCCACCACCACGTGAGGCTGCACACGGCGAACCACTTGCAAACTTTGCCAAAATGCCTTGAGCAGACGCAAAGGCAGCAATGCCAAACTGAGCAGACCTTTGCCGCGCACGCCACCAAATTCAACGGGCTCAAATGCAAAGCCACGTTGCGGCACATATTGACTTTCCATGTTGCCGGGTACGCCCAACCAATGCACGCGCCAACCTGCATCACGCAAAGACTCGGCCACGGCCAAGCCTGGGAAAATATGCCCGCCGGTACCGCCAGCCATGATGAGTGCGCAGCGCGTCATGAACGACCCCCTCGCATCATCTGTTTGTTTTCGGCGTCGATGCGAAGCACGATGGCAATGGCCACCATGTTGAGCAAAATGGCCGAGCCGCCATAACTCATCAAGGGCAAAGTCAAACCTTTGGTCGGCAGCGCGCCCAAGTTCACGCCCATGTTGATGAAGGACTGGAATCCAATCCAGATGCCCACACCTTGCGCCACCAAACCTGGGAATGTGCGGTCCAAAGCCAGGGCTTGACGGCCAATCACCATGATCCTGCGGCTGAGCCACAAGAACATGCCAATCACGGCAATCACACCCACCAGTCCAAACTCTTCACCAATCACAGCCAACAAGAAATCGGTGTGCGCTTCGGGCAGCCAGTGCAGTTTTTCTACGCTGCCGCCCAGTCCCACGCCAAAGATTTCGCCGCGGCCAATGGCAATGAGTGAATGCGACAACTGATAACCTTTGCCCAAGGCATGCGTGGGATCCCAAGGATCGAGGTACGCAAAAATGCGTTCACGGCGCCAGGGTGATGCGGCAATGATCATGGCAAATGCAAACACCAAGATCGCCAAGATCAAGAAGAACATGCGGGCATTCACACCGCCCAAGAACAAAATGCCCATGGCAATGATGGCGATCACCAAGAAGGCACCCATGTCGGGTTCGGCCAGCAAAAATATACCGGCCAAGCCAACAGCAGCGCCCATTGGCAACACCGCGCGGAAGAAGCGCTCTTTCACTTCCATCTTGCGCACCATGTAATCGGATGCGTAAATGATGACGGCCAGCTTGGCAAATTCAGAGGGCTGAAAATTCATCACACCCAAGGAAATCCAGCGGCGTGCACCATTCACGCCTTTGCCAATGAAAGGCAGCAACACCGCCGCTAGCAAGACCAAAGACAAAATAAACAGAGGCCGCGCATTTTTTTCCCACATTTCCAAAGGCACTTGGAATGCCAACAAGGCCACACCAAATCCAATCACGATGGAAATGACATGACGAACCAGGAAATGCGTTTGGGCGTAGCGCGCAAACTTGGGGTTGTCCGGCATGGCAATGCTGGCCGAGTACACCATGATCATGCCCCACATCAGCAAGGCCACCACCACCCACACCAAGGCTTGGTCAATGTTCTGAATCTTGCCTTGCGCAGCACCATTTTTGGCGTAGTCGTAGCTGCCCAAATTAACTGGCAACACCCCATCACCTGCGGCCTGAATGGACGCGCCGCCGCCGGCGCGGCTGAACAAGCCAGCGCTCCAAGCAGTGATACGTGCCATCCATTCACTCATTGAGGCGTCTCCACAAGTTGGCCGGCTGCTTCTGCAATCTCTGCCACTGCTTGGCAGAAGACTTGCGCACGGTGAGGGTAGTCGCGGAACATGTCAAAACTGGCACAAGCGGGGGACAGCAACACGGCGTCGCCTGCTTGGGCCACCTCTTTGGCTGCATTCACAGCCTCGGGCAAAGTGGCGGCATCGATCAAGGGCACACCACACAATGACAACGCGTCACGGATAAGGGGTGCATCGCGGCCCATCAAGATCACGGCACGTGTGTAACGAGACACGGGTTCGGCCAGCGGCGAAAAATCTTGGCCTTTGCCATCGCCACCCAAAATCACCACCACGCGGCGCTCAGAACCCAAGCCCACCAACGCAGCCACGGTGGCGCCCACATTGGTGCCTTTGCTGTCGTCAAAATATTCAATGTCATTGACGATGGCGACTGATTCCACTCGGTGCGGTTCGCCCTTGTATTCACGCAAACCAAACAACATCGAAGCCAAGCTGCTTCCCGTGCTGCTGGCCAAAGCCAAAGCAGCCAAAGCATTCACGGCATTGTGACGACCGCGAATGCGCAATGCATCGGCGGGCATCAAGCGTTGGATGTGAATCTCTTCCACTTCCCCTTTGCGCAGGCGACGTGTTTCATCGGACTCCAAAGCGCGCACCAACCAGGTCATGCCGTTGACGGTTTCCAAGCCAAAGTCACCTGGCCGCTCGGGCATACCTGCACCGTAGGTGATGTGTTCCCGAACAATGGGTTTTTGCAGCTTGGCGCGAATAGGGTCTGGCAGCATGGCCATGACCCGCGCATCGTCGCGGTTCAACAGCATCAAAGACTGTTCACCAAAAATCTTTTCTTTGGCAGCAGCGTAGGCATCCATGCTGCCGTGCCAATCCAAATGGTCTTGCGTGACGTTCAGCACAGTGGCCGCTGTTGGCTCGAAAGGTCCTGCGTTTTCCAATTGGAAACTGGACAACTCCAGCACCCACACTTCAGGCAAGGCGTCGTCCACACATTCACGCAAGGTGTCCAACAAGGTGGGGCCAATGTTGCCGGCCACTTTGACTGATTTGCCAGCGCGCTCAATCAATTGGCCTGTCAATGCGGTCACTGTGGTTTTGCCGTTGGTGCCTGTGATGGCCAAGACTTTGGGGGTGTAGTCGCGAGTGGCCTTGAGTTTCTCGAGGGCTTGCACAAACAAGGTCAACTCGCCACCTGTCCACAGTCCCATGGACTTGGCAGCATCCAACACAGGGGCTGTATCGGCAGGTGCCAAACCTGGGCTTGCAAACACAGCACGAATGGCGCTGCCTTCAACCATGCTGGCACTGAAAGAACCCGAAACCCAATGCACTTGGGGCAACTCATTTTGCAAGATGGCCAAATTGGCCGGTGCTTCACGCGTATCGGCCACGGTAACTTCTGCACCTGCGAACACGCACCAGCGCGCCATGGCCAGGCCCGAAGCGCCCAGCCCCAAAATCAAAATATGTTGGCCTTGAAGATAGTTCATGCTTATCTCAGCTTCAAAGTCGACAGACCCACCAAGCACAACAGCATGGTGATGATCCAAAAACGTACAACCACTTGGGTTTCTTTCCAACCACTCTTTTCAAAGTGATGGTGCAAAGGGGCCATCTTCAAAATGCGACGACCTTCGCCATATTTCTTTTTGGTGTACTTGAAGTAAGACACTTGCAGCATCACCGACAAAGCTTCCACCACAAAAATACCGCCCATGATGGCCAACACGATTTCTTGACGCACGATGACGGCAATGGTGCCCAATGCACCGCCCAAAGCCAAAGCACCGACATCGCCCATGAAGACCTGTGCAGGATGGGTGTTGAACCACAAGAAAGCCAGACCTGCGCCAGCCATGGCAGCACAAAAAATCATCAACTCACCTGTGCCTGGGATGTAGGGCAAGAACAAGTACTTGGCATACACAGAGCTGCCTGTCACATACGCAAACACACCCAAGGCAGAACCCACCATCACCACGGGCATGATGGCCAAGCCATCCAAACCATCGGTCAAATTCACCGCATTGCTTGAACCCACAATGACCAAATAGGTCATGAACATGAAACCAAACACACCCAAGGGGTAGCTGATCTCTTTGAAGAAAGGCACCAGCAAGCCGGCCTTGGGGGGCAAGTTCACATCAAATCCGGAGATGACCCACTTCACAAACAGATCGAGCACGCGCAAATTGGAGCTCTCAGAAATGCTGAAAACCAAATAGAACGCAGCCAGCAATCCAATCACAGATTGCCAGAAATATTTTTCGCGTGAACGCATGCCTTCAGGATCTTTGTTCACCACCTTGCGCCAATCGTCAACCCAACCAATGGCACCAAATCCCAATGTGACGATGAGCACAATCCAGACAAAGCGATTGGTCCAGTCAAACCACAACAAGGTGCTGATGGCAATCGACAACAAAATCAGTACACCGCCCATGGTGGGCGTGCCACTCTTGGCCAAGTGACTTTCCATGCCATAGCCGCGCACCGGCTGACCAATTTTCAAAGACGTCAAATGGCGAATCACTGCGGGGCCCGCAATCAAGCCAATCAAGAGCGAGGTCAAAGCGGCCATCACGGCCCTGAATGTGATGTACTGAAACACACGCAAAAAGCCCCACTCAGGGGACAAGGTTTGCAACCACTGCGCCAAATTAAGCAGCATGTAAGGACTCTCTTTCGGTTGCTTGAGCTGACTCGGTCAGCACGCGCAAGCTTTCCACCACGCGCTCCATTTTCATAAATCGGGATCCTTTGATCACCACGCTGTTGCACGCAGGCATGTGCAACACAACGGCCGCTTGCAAAGCTTCCATCGTTTCAAAATGACGCGCCCCCACAAAGGCATGGCTGCTGTGAACGCACAAATTGCCCAAGGTGAACAAAGCATCAATGCCGCGCGATTGGGCATAAGCGCCCACCTCGGCATGGAACTCAGGTCCTTGTTGACCCACCTCACCCATGTCGCCCAACACCAACAAGCGCGGTGCGGGCAATTCAGCGAGCACGTCAATCGCCGCACGCACAGAGTCGGGGTTGGCGTTGTAGGTGTCATCGACCAAGGTGAAGGCGTGCCCCGCAATTTGCCACTGGCATGATTTAGAGCGACCTTTGACAGGCTCAAACGACTCAAGTCCTTTGACAATGTCGGCCAACTTCATGCCTGCTGCCAAAGTGCATGCCGTAGCAGCCAAAGCGTTGAGGACGTTGTGGCGGCCTGCAATGTTCAAACGACAGGGCAAGGTCTGTGCCTTGGCCACCAATGTGAATTGCCAAGCGCCGTGGGTCCAGGCAATGTTGTGGGCCTGAACATCACCGGCTTCAAATCCAAATGTGAGGGTTTGACGGTTGCCAGCCAACTCGCGCCACAAGGGTGTGTAGGCGTCGACGGCGGGGAACACAGCCACACCATGGGCTGGCAAGGCGCGAATCACTTCGCCATTCTCACGCGCAACGGCCTCCACGGTGGCCATGAATTCTTGATGTTCACGCTGCGCGTTGTTGACCAAGCCAACAGTTGGCTGGGCATAACGCGCCAGCACTTCAATTTCACCAGGATGGTTCATACCCAGTTCAATCACAGCACGCTGATGTGACGCACGCAAGTTGAACAAGGTCAATGGGACGCCAATCTCATTGTTCAAGTTGCCTTGTGTCGACATTGAGGGGTGTTCGGCATCGGCACGCAACACAGCCGCAATCATTTGCGTCACTGTGGTTTTGCCATTGCTGCCAGTCACACCAATGAGGGACACTTCAAACTGCCGACGCCACTGCGCAGACAACTCGCCCAAGGCCTCGCGTGCATTGGGCACACAGAAGGCAGGAATGTGAACACCGTCCAAGTGCTTTTGGGTCTCGGGGCTTTGGACTTGGGCAGCTTCAAACAAAACGGCGACAGCACCTTGCGCTTGGGCTTGCAGCAAGAAGGCTGCGCCATCAAAGTTCTCGCCCTTCAAGGCCACAAACAAATCGCCAGCCACCACACTGCGACTGTCCGTGCGAACAGCTTGAATGCTGACAGACGTCAATGGGTCAGCCTTCAAGGTGCCCGCCACTGGCACAGCCATGGGCAGCCAAGTTTGCAATTGCGCCAATGTGAAGTTCATGAGCGAACCTCCATAGAAGCCATGGTGTTGGCACGGCGGACCAAGGCTTCGTGCGCGTGCAGTCGGTCGTCGAAGGGGTGTTTCACACCGGCAATCTCTTGCGTGTCTTCGTGGCCTTTGCCAGCAATCAAAATGACATCACCTTTGTCCGCATGCATCACCGCATAGGCAATGGCTTTGGCGCGATCAAGTTCTTGATAGGCTGCCTGCGGCATCTTCATGCCTTGCAGCATGTCTTGCACAATGGCTGCAGGTGACTCTGTGCGCGGGTTGTCGCTGGTGAGCACCACATGATCGGCCGCAGATTCTGCAGCCGCCGCCATCAAGGGACGCTTGCTGACATCGCGATCACCGCCACAACCCAAGACGCACCACAGTTTGGTGTTCAAGCTTTGCGTCACGCGCTTCAAATTACCCAAGGTTTGTATCACTGCATCGGGCGTGTGTGCGTAGTCCACCACGGTCAAGGGCAGTTCAATGCCCTCAACACCCACCACCTTTTCCATGCGACCGGGCACCGCCTGCAAACGGGCACAGACCTCGATCACTTGGTTCAAGGGCAATTGCAATGCACGCAACGCAGCCATCACACCCAGCACATTGTCGACGTTGTAGTCACCCATCAAATGGGTTTGCAAATGTACACGCTGCTGATCTTCTTGCACATCAAAGGCCATGCCATGGGCTGTGCGCTCTACGTTCAAGGCTTGTAAACGCGCTGGCTTGCCTTGGCTTGAGCAGGTCCAAAGGTCGAGGCTTTTTTGCGATTGCAGTTGCACGGCTAACTCAGCGCCTTGCGCATCGTCCACATTGACAACGGCCACTTGCAAATCAGGCCAAGCAAACAAGGCTTGCTTGGCTTGCCAATAGGCTGCCATGGTGCCGTGATAGTCCAAATGGTCCTGCGTGAAATTGGTAAAGATGGCCACTTGAATGCGTGTACCTGCCAATCGCTGCTCTGCAATGCCAATCGAGCTGGCTTCAATGGCGCAATGGGTCACACCCGCTGTCACAAAATTCCTCAATTGCGCTTGCAACAAGACCGGATCGGGGGTGGTCATGCCCGTCGACATCAAGGCAGGTGGCTCGCCAACCCCCAAAGTGCCGACCACCGCGCAACGTGCTGTGTTGTGGAGGGCATTCAAGGCTTGCGCCAACCACCAGGTGGTGGAGGTTTTGCCATTGGTGCCGGTCACCGCCATGACTTTCAATTCTTGGCTGGGTTGTTCGTAATAGGCGTCGGCAATCCAACCGGTGTCTGCTTTCAGACCTGGGTAGGCGGCCATTTTTGTCTGCGTACCAGCGTCTGCTTTCAGCCACTCTGCAGACCATTGTTCACTGCCCTGCGCTTCCACCAAACAAGCCGCAGCACCTTGAGCCAAGGCCGACACCACATAAGCACGACCATCGGTGGCAGCACCGGGCCATGCAATGAAAGCATCACCGGCTTTGACGACACGACTGTCGGTGCACAACACACCCGACACGTTTTGTCGCAGCCACTGTGCGGCTTGAGAGGGACTGTGCAAGGTTTGCATCAGAACGACTCCTCCACGCCATTGGCCACAATTTGCGGCTTGACGCTCATGTCAGGCTGAACGCCCAACAAGCGCAAACTTTGTTGCACGGTTTGACTGAAAACGGGTGCAGCCACATCGCCGCCGAAATACACGCCATTGCTTGGCTCATCAATCATGACGGCTACCACAATGCGAGGCTGCTCGATCGGCGCCATGCCTACAAATACGCCCCGGTATTTTTTCCCGGCGTAACCTTTGCCTTCTTGTTTGTGCGCAGTTCCTGTTTTTCCGCCGACGGAATAACCCACGGTTTGTGCTTTCGGCGCCGTGCCGCCAGGGCCAGCCGCCAAATTCAACATGTGGCGCATGGCTTGTGCATGTTCAGGACTGATCACGGGGA
>CANGCI010000060.1 GCA_947451995.1 Comamonadaceae bacterium
CGACATTGAAGGGCACCATACCCGCAATGACATTCAGATGGGGGAGTAATTTCGCAAGTTGTGCGGCATTGCCCACACCGTTTTGGAAGCTGATCACAAGTGCGTTGGGCTGTGCATGTGCCTGCAGAAGATGGGCTGCTTCAAGTGTGTCTCGGCTTTTGACTGTGACCAACACAACATCGGCCAGTTGCAGAACTTGAGGGTCTGTCGAAAAACGAATGCGCTTGGGCTCAATGACTTGTTTTCGCTCATTCAAGTCAGTCAATGTGTAGCCATGGGTTTGGATTGTGCTGAGCGTCTTGGCTCGGCCTAGCAAGGTCACATTGGCGCCCGTTGCGGCCAACCAAGCGCCGATGTACCCACCGATGGCGCCTGCGCCCAAGACAACAATGTGCGGTGAGCCAAGGGGCGCAAATGGAGGGTTGGTGTTCATGAATTGAAAAGATGAATTGCGAGGTGAGGTGCGTGGCAACTTAGACTTTAGGAGGGGAGGGCTTGGCTGCAAACCCCAGGCATGGTCGTCCATCCGAATTCATCACTTGAATGCTGGGCAAAATTTGTGATTTGAATCCCAACAACTTGCAGCTGTAGGGCATTTTGGGGTCCCAACTGGTCGCAAAGTGTTGGCACTTCCAGCAATTTACTTTGTCTAGTAAGGGAGGCGAATTTGCCATGATGCATTGATAAGTGAGGTCAGTCGCATCATAAGTAAAAAAACAGTCCCTTGAACTGCCGCCAAATTGGAGGAAGCAATTTGGCGGCACATCCATTAACATGGCGCTGTTAAGAAAGCTCAAGCATGAAACCCAACAGCCCTCTTGAAATTGATGCGCGCATATACGCCCTGTACGATGAGTACTGTCATGGCGCCATGGACCGACGTGAATTTCTGGCCAAAGCCAGTTCCATCGCTGTGGGGGGCATGGCCATGGCGCAAGCCCTCTTTCCGCGTTATGCCAACGCCCAAACCATTTCGTTTACCGATCCACGGATCAAGGCCAGTTATGTGAAATATGCCTCACCGGGCGGCAGTTCTGGAGAGATGCGTGCTTATCTGGTTCAACCGACTTCGCCAACAGCCACGCAATTTCCAGCAGTCTTGGTGATTCATGAAAACCGCGGTTTGAACCCTTACATTGAAGATGTGGCACGTCGCTTGGCTGCCGCTGGCTTTTTGGCATTGGCGCCCGACGGGCTTTATCCAGTGGGTGGTTACCCAGGCAATGACGAAGAAGGCAAGTTGTTACAAGACAAGCTCAACCCCTCGCAGCTTCAAACCGACATGTTGAACAGTGCCATTTTCTTGAAAAACCATGCGCTGTCCAATGGCAAATTGGGCGTGACTGGTTTTTGCTGGGGCGGTGGCATGACCAGTGAAATTGCTGCAGCTTTAGGCGATGGTGTCAAAGCTGGTGCGCCTTATTACGGCATCGCCCCTTCTGCAGACAAGGTGAGCAAAATCAAAGCCGAAATGGTCTTGCATTTTGCAGATAACGATCCGCGCATCAACGTCAGTTGGCCTGCCTTTGAAGCGGGCCTCAAGGCGCAGGGCACGGCCTATGCCGCACATAGCTACGCAGGCACGCAACACGGCTTTCACAACAACTCGACGCCCAGGTATCAACAGGCCGCAGCCGACTTGTCTTGGAGCCGTACCTTGGCCTTGTTTCAGAAAACTTTGAAAGCCTAAGCGGGTCACTTTGACTCACATCGTCCACTACACCGCTGGCTCAGCTTGAGGCAGAATGTGGTTTTATTTGTATCAACTTGAATCAACATGCAACCCTTTCACCTTGCTTTTCCAGTTACCTCTTTGGCCACAGCGCGCTCTTTCTATGGCGACTTGTTAGGTTGCCCAGAAGGTCGTTCCAGTGACGAGTGGGTTGACTTCAATTTTTACGGCCATCAAATCGTTGCCCATTTGTCGCCAGATGAGGCCGGCCATCGCAACACCAGCGCGGTCGATGGGGACAATGTGCCTGTTCGCCACTTTGGTTTGGTGATGGAAATGGGCCAGTGGGAAGCGCTGGCAGAGAAGCTGAAAAAAGCCGGCACCAAATTCGTCATTGAACCGCACATTCGCTTCAAAGGTCAGGTGGGCGAGCAGGCCACCATGTTCTTTTTAGACCCCTGCGGCAATGCAGTTGAATTCAAAGCTTTTGCAAATCCAGCCAGCTTGTTTGCCAAATGAGGACAAACTGAAGGCGCAAAGCCTTCAGGGATTTACATCGACAACGACTGCATCACTTTGGCGATGCAGTCGTTTGTTTTGGGGGCATCAATCCAGCGCATCACGCAAACCAATTCAAGTTGCGGGTCAACCCATGTCACAGAGGAGCCTGCGCCAATGGCAAACCAAGAAGTTCGGGGTGCATCTTTGAACAGCTGGCCATCTTGGTTGAGCCAAATCAGATAGCCGTAGAAGGGTGCAATGTCACAGGCCTGCTGCATCATCTCAAGCCATTGACGCGACAGGACTTGCTTTCCGTTGAATTGGCCATTGCCCATGAGCATGAGACCTATCCTGGCCTGGTCCATGGCAGAGATGGACACGCCGCCGCCCCAGTGGCTCCCGCCTGGAACAGACATCATTCGTTGACCCGCCACCTGGGTCCAACCCTGTTCGTAGCCTTGCCATTGAAAGGGGTCTTGGCAACCCACAGGTTGAAGAATGGATTCTTCAAAGACCTCAGGCAAGGGGCGCTTGAACAAATGCAAAAGGGCCAAGGACAGCTGGTTGATGCGCACATCGTTGTACTCAAACCGCGATCCAGGTTGGCCAAGCGGTCTGGCGTCGCCTTTTTTACCGTCGGCCTGACCTGGTTGATAGGACACCCACCGGTACCGATCGACTTGCTCGGGAATTCCCAGACAGGTGCCTTCCCATTCGCTGGTTTGCTGTAGCAGTTGGTGCCAAGTGATGCGGGATAAACGTTCGCCTTCAAAGCCGATGCCTGGACATTTTGCAATGACAGGTTCGTGCACATCGCTCAAAAGGCCGCGATCAAAAGCAACACCTGCCAACAAGGCCAAATAGGTTTTGGCAACGCTGAAAGTCAGGTCCGATTTGTGAGGCTCACCCCAAGCAGCCAGCAATTGGTGCTTGTGATAAATGACGCCAGAGACGGGGCCTCGGCCGTGCACAGGCCCATACAAACGGTTGTAGGGGGCTGGATCAACATCGTGAATGCCCCACGGCGCAGAGGTGTCGCGCGACCAAGGCGTTTCGCAAGATTGAATGAAGTCAATGGCCGATTGAAGAGAGGGCGTCATGCTTGTACGTCAGCTGGAATTAGAAAAGTAAAAAGTAGCCGTTGATTGTGCTGAGAAAGCCTAAGGCCCCTAAAACAGAACCCGCCCAATAAAGTGCTGGCACGGAGGCCACAATGGAAACCGACAGCAACACAATGGCGATTTGCAACATGCCTTCTGCATAGTCAAACCAGGGGTCTTGCCGCATCGCATGGTCCCTGCTTGCTTCATGTTCTTTGGCGCGAGCCATCAACTCCTTCTTGCCTTCTTTGGTATCGGGTTCCGACTCATAACGCTCAACCGTTTTTTTGTAATCCTCTAGCTTTTTATCAAACATGGCCTTGGCATTGGCATTCATGTTGGGCTCACGCGCCATTTGCAGTTCTAAATCGGCAGCAGCCAACTTGTATGTGGTTTGACGAATGTTTTTGGCTTGGTAAAAAGCATAGGCATTGGCGGCCAAGATGTTTTCTTGTGTGGCCTCTTTCATGGCATTCGAGCCGCCCAAACTGGCAATGGCCAGAACCATGGCCAAGATGGAAATGGTGAGCGCCGATCGGTTTTGCGATTTGTCGCCGTGACCCGTTTGTTCGATCAGTTCTGCAGTTTCTTGTGCTTCCATGCTGTGTCCTGTGTATTTTGAAATGAAGTGGCTTGATGTTTTGACTCAAGGCGGAGTTTGGCACACATCGACCCATTCGCCATGGGTCAGGGTGCGCATCAATTCAGGGCTGACCCTGACAGCGCTATTGACAGAGCCCGCAGCTGGAATGACTTCGTCGTAGATCTGAAGCGAAATGTCCAAAAATACAGGCAGGGGGGTGGCCAACCCAAAGGGGCACACACCGCCAACAGGGTGACCTGTCAGTTCGACCACTTCTTCGACTCCCAACATTTTTCCTTTGCCAAAAGCATCTTTGAATTTCTTGTTGTCAATTCGTGCATCGCCTTTGGCGACCACCAAAACCACGCGGCCATCGTTGAGTTTGAAAGACAGTGTTTTGGCAATGCGGCCGGGTTCAACACCATGGGCTTCAGCTGCCAGCGCGACGGTTGCAGTACTGACGACGAGCTCGATGATGGGCAAATCAACTTGGTGTTGCTGGAAAAATTCGCGAACAGATTGAAGGCTCATGACGGGATTCGAATTAAGAGGCAAAATCAGACTCAACCATAACAGACTGTGCCTCTGCCAGTCACCTCAACGACTTGTTCATGCGCACAAATTCAAATGCATTGCCTCCAGCCTTTCACAAGCTGGCCATCTCCAATTTAATGGCGCAGTCGGCTGAACAGCTGACGCTGGCTGCAGTGCCCATTGTGGCGGTGCTCATGCTTAAAGCAGGGCCAGGGGAAATCGGTGTCATTGCCGCAGTGCAATCCCTGCCGTTCTTGCTGCTGTCCATCCCCTTAGGCTTGCTGGCAGACCGCATGTCGCGTAAAAAGCTCATGCTGACTTCCGAGCTGCTTCGTGTCTGTGCTTTGCTGGTGCTGATCGGCGGCATGCTTCTTGACCAAATCAGTGTGCCCTTGTTGGCCTGCGTGGGGTTCCTGGCCGCTGTGGGCACAGTGGGTTTCAGCGTCAGCGCACCCTCCTTGGTACCGGCCTTGGTGGCCAGTCAACATCTGGCCAAAGCCAATGGCAGATTAGAGCTGGCGCGCAGCATGGCGTTTGCAGGGGGACCTGCTTTGGCAGGCGCCTTGATCGCTTGGATGGGCGCTTCAACATCCTTTGTTTTGTCGTTGATGCTATCGCTTGCGGCGGTGGGCTTTTTGCGGCAGATCCAGGAGCCAACAAGACAAGCAGCGCCCGATCGCCACCCTTGGTTGGAGTTGAAAGATGGTGCTCATTTTGTATGGCGTAGCGATTTGCTTCGGCCCATCTTGTTCACCTCTGTGGCTTGGAATATTTCGTGGTTTGTTCTTCAGGCGATCTATGTCCCCTATGCCATTCGAACGATGGGCATGACCTCAAGCCAAGTGGGTTTGACGCTGGCTTGTTATGGCGTGGGCATGATCACAGGCTCTTTAATGGCGTCTCGCATCGTCTCGATGATGCCATTTGGCAAGGCCATTTTGCTAGGGCCATTTTTCTCGGTGGCGGCTGCCAGCGTGATGGCATTCACGCATTGGGTGCCCAACCTCATGGTGGCTGCATTGGCCTATTTTCTGTTTGGATTTGGCCCCATCATATGGACCATCACTTCTACCACCTTGCGTCAAAGTGTGACACCCAATGCCATGATGGGTCGGGTAACAGCCATCAACATTGTGGCCGGCACTGGGGCCAGGCCCTTGGGGGCACTGCTGGGTGGGGCAGTCGGCGAGTTCAGTTCTGACCTGACGGGATTGCTGGTGGTGGTGTTGGGCTTTTCAATTCAAGCCATCATCATCAGCAGCTCCAGAGTGCGTCACGTGCATTCGGCTGAACACGAAGCTGAGAAAAGTGCTCAACTTCGTGTAGCAAAAGAAGACGCATCAAACGATGCGGCTCAGTGACCGCCACCCAAGTAGGCGGCCTTCACTGCAGGGTCAGTTTTAAGTCGCTCAGCAGGGCCATGCACAGAGATGCGGCCATTTTCTAAAACGTAGCCATAGTCGGCCACATTCAGAGCGGCCGCTGCAAACTGTTCGACCAGCAGCATGGTCACGCCTTGGCTCTTGAGGTTGCTGATGATCTTGAACACCTCTTCTACCAAGATAGGCGCCAAGCCCATCGAGGGTTCGTCCAGCAACACCACTTCGGGGTTGAGCATCACCGCACGGGCCATGGCCAGCATTTGCTGCTCACCGCCAGACAATGTGCCAGCCAATTGCGTACGACGTTCTTTCAAGCGTGGAAACAAGTCCATGGCGCGTTCCAGATCGCCTTGCACATCACCTTTCGGACGGCTGCCTGTCAACCTTGGAAAGGCACCCAGCAACAAGTTGTCAGTGACTGACATGGTGGCAAAAACACGCCGACCTTCGGGCGAGTGGGCCAAGCCCAACTTGGCAATGTGATAAGACTCTAGGCCATCGGTGCGTTGGCCATTGAGGGTGATTTCGCCCGCAGTGGGCTTGATCATGCCTGAGATGGCGCGCATGGTGGTGGTTTTGCCAGCGCCATTGGAGCCGATCAAGGTGACCACTTTGCCCTTGGGCACTTCAATTGAAATGCCGTGCAGAACTTGGACCATGCCGTAGCCTGCTTCTAGATTGTCAATTTTTAGCATCGAAAATTCTCCGGGCAATTAAGCCGCTGTGCCGCCAAGATAGGCTTCAATCACCTTCTCGTCGGCTTGTACTTCGGCGGGACGGCCTTCTGCAATTTTTTGGCCAAAGTCCAACACGGACACGGTGTCGCACACGCCCATCACCACGTCCATGTGGTGCTCAATCAATATCACGGTGATGCCGTGATCCCGAATTTTGCGAATGATGGAGACCAGTTCTTTGATGTCCGGGGCTGTGAGACCCGCTGCAGGCTCGTCCAGCAACAACAGTTGGGGATCGAGTGCCAATGCGCGTGCAATTTCAAGCAGGCGTTGTTTGCCGTAGGGCAGGTTGCGGGCTTCTTCGTTGGCCAAATCTAAGAGGCCAACAAAACGCAACAAACCCAAGCCACGTTCAGTGGCGGCATGCTCTTCGCTGGTGAAACGCTGAGTGTGCAAAGCGACGTCGAGCAAATTGCTGCTGAAGGTGTGGTGCAAGCCCACCTGCACGTTTTGCAAAGCGGTCATTTCGCCAAACAGTTGGACGTTTTGGAACGTCCGTGCAATGCCTGACAGTGCGATGTCGGATGAAGTGCGGCCAATGACAGAACGTCCGTCAAATTCAATGCTTCCCGCAGTGGGGGTGTAAATGCCGGTGAGCACATTCATCATGGTGCTTTTGCCAGAACCGTTGGGTCCGATCAAACCATGGATGGTGCCTTTGCGGATGGTGAGGTCAACCAAGTTGATGGCCTTTAAGCCACCAAATTGCATCAGCACTTGTTTGGCAACAATCAGATTCTCTTGATGATTACCGCTGGTTTGAATCAGTGCATCTTGCTCGGGGTTGTCTTCTTTCAAAACGACCGCTGTGTCTGCATGGCTGCTTCTGCCGAGCAAGGCGCGTGCAAAGCCCACAATGCCGTCTTGCAAGTAATAAACCACAAACAGAATCATGAGGCCGAAAATAGACAAACGCCAGTCAGTGATGTTGTCGAGCCAGAAGGAGAAGGCGGCCAAGGCAATGGTGCCCACAACCGGTGCCAGCATGGTGTTGAGTGTGGTGCGGCCTTTGGCAATGGCAATGCCAGCACCCAAGCTCATCATGACAGCCAAGGCAGACGCGACCACTCGGAAGGCCTCAAGATCGTCGAGGAGTTTGGGCAGCAAAACAATGATCGTGGCACCCAACATGGCACCCACGCGGGTCTTGCGACCCCCCATGATGATGGCCAGCAAGAACATCACAGTCAGTTCGTTGTTGTAGGTGTTGGGCGAAATGTATTGCTCTGAGTAGGCGTACAAGCAGCCCGCCAAACCAGCAAAGCCGGCGCTGATCACAAAAGCGTAAACCTTGTATCGGTAAACCGAAACACCCATACAGTCGGAGGCAACAGGGCTGCCGCGAAGCGCTTCAAAGGCCCGTCCCAGTTGTGAACGCAGAACGCGATGAACCACCAACAAAGACAAGGCCAGCATGACGCAGACGACCCAGTAGAAGCTTTCTTCGTTGAACTTGTAGCCCATGACCGTAGGCTTTGGAATTTTGAGTCCCATGGGGCCTTCGGTGAGGAAGGTCATCTCATTGATCAAAATTTGAATGATGGTGCCAAAGGCCAAGGTCACCATGGCCAAGTAGGGACCGGACACCCGCAAAGCGGGCAAGGCCAAGATGGCGCCAAACAATGCCGTCACAGCAATGCTGGCTGGCACGATGATCCAAAAAGGCGCCCCCACTTTGAGGAATAGAACGCCAGCTGTGTAGGCGCCAATGCCAAACAAGCCGGCATGGCCCAAGGACACTTGTCCGGTGTAGCCCACCACAATGTCCAAACCAAACAACAAGATCGCGTAGATCATGATGGTTTCGACCAAGTGGATGTAATAAGGGTTGCTGGTGAAAACTGGCACCAGACACAATGCAATAAAGCCAACGAATGCGGCGAGAGCGTATTTGCGGTTCATGCTCAAACTTTCTTGATGGCAGACTTACCAAACAAACCCGCAGGTTTGATGGCCAAAACAAAGAGCAACAACACCAGGCCAGGGACGTCTTTGTAGCCCGTGCTGATGTAGAAGCCTGTGGTGGTTTCGGCAATGCCCAAAATAATGCCACCGACAATGATGCCCATGCCACTGGTCAAGCCGCCAATGATGGCCACAGCGAAGGCTTTGAGGCCCAACACCGCACCCATGGTGGCGCCAGTCAAGGTGAGCGGGGCAATGAGCACGCCAGCAAAAGAGGCTGTCAAAGAAGACAGTGCATAAGAAAAAGTGATCACCAAGCCCGTGTTGATGCCCATCAACTTGGCTGCATCACGATCGTTGAAGGTGGCCACGACGGCTTTGCCGTAGATGGTTTTGCGGTTGAAAAATTCAACCGCCAACATCATGATCACGGCGCCTGCAATGACCAACAATTCCATGGGCAAGACATTGGCCCCCATCAATTTGATGGGCGCTTCTGGCAGGGGGGAAGGGAAGCGCAAATCATCGCGTCCCCAAATGTTCTCGGCCACGTTTTTGAAAATAATACCCAGTGCAATGGTGGACATGATCCAACCAAATTCACTTTTAATTTTGATCGCAGGTCGCACGCCAATGCGTTCAACCAAGGCCCCTTGTGCCAATCCAAACACGCCCACCAAGGGCAATGCCAACCAATAGTTCATGCCCATGCGATCGACCAGCGTCAAGCCGACCAAGGCACCCAACATGAGTGCTTCACCTTGACCAAAATTCAAGGTGTCAGAGGTGGCAAACGTGAGTTGATAGCCAAAGGCAATGACGGCATAGATCATGCCCAGTGCAATGCCGCTGTAGACGAGTTGGAGGAAAATTTCCATACGGATGACTCAAGTGAAACTTCAATTGCTGAAGTGTTATGAAAAACACCGTACCTGCGCGAACAAGTACGGTGCTGAATTGAAAAAGGCTTACTTCTTAGCAGGCGCTTTTTTGGCGTCTTTCAAGCGAAGGTCAGCACCTTTCTTTTGGTCTTCTTCGTAGGCATAAACCACGCGGCTGCCTTTGACTTCACCAAAAATTGGGATGTTGGCCGTGATGGCATCGTGGTCGTCCTTGGTAAAGGGCTTCTCGTACGTGGTGACTACACCCTCGACTTTGCCTTGCAGATTTTCCAAGGCTTCGCGGATCTTCACGCCGTCTGTGCTGCCTGCTTGCTTGATAGCGGCTGCCAACAAGTAAACAGAGTCGTAACCTTGTGCAGCAGACACAGGGGAGTCGATGCGGTTGTTTTTAGGCTTGAAGGTTTTCAAATAGCCATCAATGAAGGCTTTGCGTTTAACAGTGTTGGCCTCTTGAATGAATGTTTGTGGCATGCGAGCGCCTTCACCACCAGGTCCCGCGTTGTCAATGAAGTTGGCCATTGACAATGTCCAGCTGCCAATCATGGGAACTTTCCAGCCCAGCTTGGTCATGCCATTGGCAATTTGTGCCAACTCTGGGCCAATGCCATAAGTCAAAATGACTTCGGCGCCAGCTTCTTTGGCTTTCAACAACTGAGGCGTCATGTCGACATCCTTGATGTTGAACTTCTCAACCGCCACAGGCTTGACGTTCTTAGAGCCCAATGCGCGTTCCAAATCTTCGCGACCCAATTGGCCGTAGTTGGTCGAGTCTGCCAAGATGGCCACTTTCTTAAAGCCACGGCGTGTGATGGCTTCTTCCACAATCATGGGCGCTTGAATGTTGTCGTGCGCCGCATTGCGGAAAATGTAGTTGTCTGGAAATTCAGGTGCCTTGAATTGTTGTGTGACGATGGAGCCAGTGGCCACGTTGTTCATGACAGGAATTTTGGCTTCTTGGTAGAAGCGCTGGGAAGCCAATGCGACGCCAGTGTTGATGAAGCCCAAAGTGGCAATCACTTTTTCTTTGTTGATCAACTCTTGGGCAATTTGCACGCCTCGTTCGTTTTTGGCCTCGTCATCACGCTCGACCAATTGCAACTTGCGGCCCAAAACGCCGCCGCTTTTGTTGATTTCTTCCGTTGCAAGGCGCACACCATCGCGCATGCTGACGCCCATCGAAGAGGATCCACCTGTGAAGGGGCCAGAGACGCCTAATTTGATGGGGTCGGCGGCAAAAGTCAGGCCTGTGGCCATCATCAAACCTGCCAGTACGCTTAAATGAATTCGACGGTTCATGCTGATATCTCCATGGGTGTTATAGGTTGAGTTATCACTCTGCAGGAGAGCAATAGAGCCCATTATCTTTGAGGGTGAATCCTGTACTCTTAAGCGTAAACCCTTGGAGCTCTATGTGGGGATTACCTAGCCATGGATGAGGCTCCAAAAATCAAATTTGTAACTAAAAGCCTACTTTGGCCAAGGTGGCCCATATTTGTGGCTTAATATCGCCTTGAACTTTTTTTCCTGGAGCCATAGATGGGCAATAAGATCGTTACCGAAGCAGACCGTAAATTCACACCTCCTTTGACACCTTTGCCAGGCGTCACACTGCCCACCAGCGGCCGTGGTCAGCGCGTCAGCTTAGAGCGTGGTGTTGCAACTCGCAGCAAAAAGAACCCAGGCAAGCGCGCCAAAAAAGGCGGTTGATACCTCTTCCTCTTTGACTCTGAAGTATTCACTTTAGACTCAAGAAAAGCCCTCTTTGGAGGGCTTTTTAATGCCAGAAAGCTCAACTTGAAGGCACAATAGAGCTTTAGCCCCGGTGGTGAAATTGGTAGACACATCGGACTTAAAATCCGCCGCTTCGTTCATAGCGGGCGTGCCGGTTCGATTCCGGCCCGGGGCACCACTGACCAAGTAGACAGCCATGACATCCTTCACGACCCCCTTTGAAATTCATGTTCATGGTGAAGTCCTGTTGCGTGACGATGTCGACTTCAAAGCCTTGCAAGAAGCCACCAAGCCCCTTTGGAAATACGCGGGTGGCCGCTCTCTCACGGAGGGCGCTCAAAGCCTTTACGAGGAAGAACCCGGCATCCGCTTTGATGCGGAAGCTCACAAACTTCAGCTTTGCTGGACAGTTCGTGGCGACGACGATTTTCGGCAAGTCCTCGACGACTTGTGCATGAACATCAACGAAGTTTCGGCTGCAGGCGCACAGCTCGAGGTTACTTTCTACGATACCGAATTTGACGACGAAGAAGAAACCCGCGGTACCGAATCACGTGATGACTTCGTCATCTTGTTTGTGGGGCCCGATCCTGCGGCCATCATGCAAGCCCAGCGCGACTTGCTGGTCCAAGATGTGGTGGGTCTCATGGAGCGTCACTTTGATGGCGCTGAATTGGGCGGTGTGGTGCACGAAATCGACAAATTGTTTTCGCAACGCTTTGACAACTTGGTCAGCTCTCTCGAGTTGGGCAAGCCACCCAAAGGCAATAGCGGTGGCCCTGCAGGCGGTCATGGTGGCGGCCGTAGACCGCGTCATTTGCATTAAGCCAGTTCCTCACCAAGCACAGGCCCCACTGCCATGCTGAATTCAGGTGTCAAACGCAGGGAAGTCTTTGGCTGGGCCATGTACGACTTTGCCAACTCAGGTTACACCACCGTGGTCATTACGGCTGTGTTTGCCGCTTACTTCGTGGGTGCAGTGGCCGACAAAGCCGAATGGGCCACCCTCGCATGGACCAGCGCCCTGAGCTTTTCCTATGCCATCGTCATGTTCACCATGCCCGCCTTGGGTGAATGGGCTGACCGGCACGCAGCCAAGAAAAAACTTTTGATGCTGGTCACTGCAGCATGTGTGCTCAGCACAGCTGCACTGTCGTGGGTCGGGCCAGGGCAAGTGGCCTTGGCCGTTGTCTGCATCATCATCTCCAACACTTTTTATTCTTACGGTGAGTCTTTGACGGCTGCCTTCCTGCCCGAGTTGGCCAAGCCAGAA
>CANGCI010000061.1 GCA_947451995.1 Comamonadaceae bacterium
GGTGCTCCATTCGTGTCCCGCTTCGGGCCACAAAGCGCCACTGGGCAATTGGCGCTTGCCAGCATATCGGTGTTCAAGCAGTTCAGACACTTGCCATTGTGTCCCTTCCAATCGCAATTGTTTTGCGCGCTGCAATGTGGCGCGCACGCCATCGCGCGTAATGCGAGACAGCACGTTGTTGTCGGGCGATACGTGCGTGGCAAAGATACCTGCAGGCAAGCCTGAAGCGCCTGCACCTAAGTTCTCGCCTTGGTCCAAGACCTCCACAGTCCATCCTCTGCGTGCCAAACTGTGTGCCACGGCGGCACCTGACAAACCGGAGCCTATGACTACTGCATGCCTGTTGGCAGCATCGTTGGTCAGATGAAAGAGTGTCGAGGAACTTGGACGCAGTGAAGTTTTGGGTGTCCATTGCGGTTGGTAAACGCCGCTTTGAGGTGGGTCATTGATTTGGATGCCAAGCTGCTGCAAGTCCTTCACCACGGATTTTGTCGTTGGTGACCAAGCCAAGGCGGTGCCACGCTTGCAAAGTCGCGCAATGCTTCTGGCATCCCATTCTTCAAGCGAGTCGGTATAAAAACTGTCTGCGGCAATGTCTATTTCACGCGCAATGAATGGCACTGTGCCTATGCACAATGTCAATTGGACTTTGTTGTTTTCCAGCGCAATGCGGTGAACGCCTGGTAACAAGCCAAAGAGGTGGCCTGCTATGAGTGGTTCAAGGTGGGATGGCGATTCATTTGCAAACGCCGTGAAGAACAGCGTTGCAGGTGCATTGGCATCTTGCTGCCATGCTTGAAGGGTGTGGAGAAAGGATTCTCCACGTCCAAAAGAAGTTTCAAGTGCGTGCCAGTTGGTTTGCCACGCGGGTCGGTGTTGCCAATGACTCGCGTGAAAATTAGGCGCTGGGGGGGGGGACATAACCTTGGGCAGCGTCTGCACCTGTGCCAAAGAAATGGTTTTCCATTTGGCGAGCCAAATATTGACGCGCACGAGCGTCGGCCAAGTTCAGACGGTTTTCGTTGACCAGCATGGTTTGGTGCTTGAGCCAAGCGGCCCATGCCTCTTTGCTGACACTTTCCCAAATGCGTTTGCCCAGCTCACCAGGGTAGGGTGGAAAGTCCAAACCTTCGGCTTCTTGTTCTAATTTGATGCATTTAACAGTACGCGCCATGATGTTCCTTGATGAAGCTTAAGATTGCTTGTCTATACAGATATAAAATTATTGTATTTCCAATACATGCGAATCAGGCCGAAAATAGCCTGTTTTGTTTTAATTCCCCTAGGTTTTATGAGTGCATTTTTAGAAGAAAAAGTCCTGAGTGTTCATCACTGGACTGATCGCTTGTTCAGCTTTACCACCACGCGTGACCAAGCGCTGCGCTTTTCAAACGGGCATTTCACCATGATTGGTTTGCGCGGCGACAACGGCAAACCTCTTTTGCGTGCTTACAGCATTGCCAGTGCCAATTACGAAGAGCACTTGGAATTCTTGAGCATCAAAGTACAAGATGGCCCCTTAACCTCCAAGCTGCAACACATTCAAGTAGGCGACACCATTGTGGTGGGCCGCAAGCCCACAGGCACTTTGCTGATCGACTACCTCACGCCGGCCAAACGTCTGTACCTGATTGGGACGGGCACGGGCTTAGCGCCTTTCATGAGCATCATTCGCGACCCAGATACCTACGAGCGTTTTGAACAAGTGGTCTTGTTGCACGGGGTGCGTGAAGTGAAAGAGTTGGCGTACCACGACTACATCACCCAAGAGTTGCCTCAAAACGAATTTTTGGGCGAGATGGTCAGCAAGCAATTGCTGTATTACCCCACCGTCACCCGTGAGCCCTTCATTCACCAAGGTCGCGTGACAGATTTGCTCGAGAACGGCAAGATCAGCGCCGACCTGGGAATTCCTGCGCTGAATCCAGAAGAAGATCGCGTCATGATTTGCGGTAGCCCCGAGATGTTGCGTGACCTCAAAGCCTTGTGCGAAAAACGTGGCTTTGTTGAGGGCAACACCAGTACGCCGGCACAGTTTGTCATTGAACGTGCATTTGTCGAGAGCTGATCATTCAAAGCCTTGACTTCGAAAGACACCATGCCCATCACGCTTGAAACATTGAAGCAATTGCCAGCCCGCGCTTGGTTGGCCATTGTGGCGCTGGGTTGCACTTGTGTGCTCTCGTTTGGTATTTTTTACTTGCAAAATTATTTAGGCACGGTGCCTTGTCCAATGTGCATCGTTCAACGCTACGCCATGATCGGTGTCATTGCGTTGTGTGTTGTCGGTGCGCTGGGTGACTCGGTCTTGCGAACCCTGTTGTCAACCTGGCTGGTTTTGTTTGCGGCAGGTTTTGGTGCATTTGTTGCAGCCCGTCAAACCTGGTTGCAATGGTATCCACCCGAAGTTGTTTCATGTGGCCGTGACTTCTACGGCATGATCGAGAACTTCCCTTTGCAGCGCCTTGTGCCTATGATTTTTAAAGGCAGTGGCGACTGCACCAAAGTCGATTGGACCTTCTTGGGAGGCTCCATTGCCAACTGGTCCTTCGTCGCTTTTGTCTGCATCGCCTTGTTGATGTTGGCCATTCGCTGGCGAGATGGTTGGCTCAAAACGACCGAAACAAATACCAGCCAACTGGCTGGTTGATGCTGCGTTGGCCTTCGGCTACTTAGCTGAGCTTTTTCATCAGCACTTGGCTGCGACGATCCCAGTTGTATTTGCGCTTACGAGCCTCTGGCAACCAGTCCGGGTCCATCTGGACAAAACCGCGTTTGATAAACCAGTGCATGGTGCGCGTGGTAAGCACAAAAATGCTTTGAAGGCCCATGGCCCGGGCACGCTGCTCAATGCGTTTCAAAATCTTTTCGCCATCCCCCTGGCCTTGTGATTGAGGTGAAACGGTGAGCGCAGCCATCTCGGCAGTTTTAGCTTCAGGGTAGGGGTACAGGGCAGCGCAGGCAAAGATCACGCCATCGTGTTCAATGATGGTGTAGTGATCCACATCCCGCTCAATCTCTGTGCGATCGCGTTTGACCAAGGTGCCATCGTTTTCAAAGGGCTCGATCAATTGCAAGATACCGCCCACATCATCGTGTGTGGCTTCGCGCAGCTCTTCCAGTTTTTCATCAATCACCATGGTGCCAATGCCATCGTGCACATAAATTTCTAGGAGCAGCGCGCCGTCCACAGCAAAGGGCAAGATGTGGCTGCGTTCCACGCCTTCTTTGCAGGCTTTGACGCAATGCTGCAAGTAGAAGGCATGGTCGGTTGGTAGCAAAGCTGCAGGCAATTCATTGAGCCACTTTTCGGCAGTGGCCAATGGCAACTCCGTGTCAATGGGATTGTCTTCAGACTCGGGGGCTTCTGGGTTGATGCGCAGACCCGGAATTTCAGTCAAGAAAATAAGTTTGTCGGCTTGCATTTCGATGGCCACACTGGTGGCCACTTCTTCCATGGACAAGTTGAAAGCTTCCCCGGTGGGTGAAAAACCAAAGGGTGAGAGCAGTACCATGGCACCCATGTCCAGGGTTTGGGTAATGCCAGCCACATCAACTTTGCGGACCAAACCTGAATGTTTGAAATCGACCCCGTCCACAATGCCCACGGGTCGCGCAGTTAAAAAGTTGCCGCTGATGACGCGAACCGTTGAGCCTGCCATGGGCGTGTTGGGCAAGCCTTGGCTGAAGGCCGCTTCAATTTCGTAGCGCAGCTGGCCAGCAGCTTCTTGTGCGCAATCCAAAGCCACTTCGTCTGTAATCCGGATGCCATGCGAATACTTGGGCTCATGGCCTTTGGCCAGCAACTGGTCGTTGACTTGCGGTCTGAAACCGTGAACCAGCACAATTTTGACGCCCATGCTTTGAATCAACGCCAAGTCTTGTGCCAAGTTCTGCAATTTGCCCGCGGCAATGGCTTCACCCGCGATGCCCACCACAAAGGTTTTGCCGCGGTGCATGTGAATGTAGGGCGCCACCGAGCGAAACCAAGGTACGAAGGTGAAGTTAAAGACAGTGGACATGGGCTAATGGGTCTCTCGAAAGGGGGCCAAGACAGCGGATAATTCAGGCCTTACGCCATCCCTGATTTTTACAGAAGTTTTGCCATTGTCCGCCACCCCCTTGAAAATCGAGTTTCCTGAGTCTTTGCCAGTGTCGGCAAAGCGCGACGAAATTGCGCAGGTCATGGCGGATCACCAGGTCATCATCGTCTGTGGCGAGACCGGATCAGGCAAAACCACCCAACTCCCCAAGATTGCCCTGGCTCTGGGCCGCGGCAAGCTCAATGTTGCCCCCGGCCAACGTGCAAAGTGGATTGGCCATACCCAACCCAGGCGCATTGCCGCCAGCAGTGTGGCCAAGCGCATTGCAGAGGAGTTGAAAACGCCCTTGGGCGATGTGGTGGGTTACAAGGTGCGGTTTCAAGACCGCTTGTCTAAGGATGCATCGGTCAAGTTGATGACCGATGGTATTTTGTTGGCCGAGACGCAAAACGATCCGTTACTCGAAGCCTACGACACGATCATCATCGATGAAGCGCACGAGCGCAGTCTGAACATTGATTTCTTGTTGGGCTACTTGCGCCAGATCTTGCCCCGCCGTCCCGACTTGAAAGTGGTCGTGACGTCGGCCACCATCGATGCTGATCGTTTTGCGCAGCACTTTGCTTCCAGCAAAGGTCCTGCTCCGGTCATCATGGTGTCGGGACGCACCTTTCCGGTTGAAATGCGGTGGCGTCCCTTTGAGGAATCAAGGGAACGCGACTTGAACGATGCCATTGCCGAGGCGGTGGATGAACTCTGGACCGGCCATGCTGCTGGCGACATCTTGGTGTTTTTGCCAGGCGAGCGTGAAATTCGCGAGGCCAATGACCATCTTCGCAAGCACTTGTCGCACAGCGCTGTGACGCGTGGGGCAGAGGTCTTGCCTTTGTTTGCGCGTTTGTCCCAATCTGACCAAGAGCGCGTGTTTGAAAGTCACAACGGGCGCCGTATCGTATTGGCCACCAACGTGGCCGAAACATCTTTGACGGTGCCTGGCATTCGGTATGTGATCGATGTCGGCACTGCACGTGTGAAGCGGTACAGCCTGCGCAGCAAGGTGGAGCAATTGATGGTGGAGCCCATCAGCCAAGCGGCGGCCAATCAGCGCGCTGGCCGTTGCGGCCGTGTGGCCAATGGCATTTGCATCCGTTTGTACGACGAGAAAGATTTCAACGGCAGGCCACGTTTTACCGATCCGGAAATTTTGCGGTCCTCGTTGGCAGGCGTGATTTTGCGCATGAAGTCTTTGCACTTGGGTGTCGTGGACGATTTTCCGTTCATTGAAGCGCCGTCCAAGCGCGCCATCACCGATGGTTATCAGTTGCTGGCCGAACTTGGGGCTGTGAACGATGCCAATGATTTGACCCGCACAGGTGTTGAGTTGGCGAAGCTACCCTTAGATCCTCGTGTTGGTCGCATGATTTTGGAGGCCCGTGACCGACAGGCTTTGGACGAAGTGTTGGTCATTGCAAGTGCCTTGTCGGTGCAAGATGTGCGCGACAGACCCATGGAGGCGCAAGCACAAGCCGATCAGGCGCATGTCAAGTTTGACGATGAGAAGAGCGAATTCACAGGCTATTTGAAATTATGGAAGTGGCTCTCCGAGGCCCGCGGCGGCAAGTCTGCTGCAGGCTCTGAGCACAAGCTGAGCAATCGCCAGTATGAACAACTCTTGCGTCAAAACTTTGTGAACGTTCGCAGAGTTCGTGAATGGCGAGACACGCACACACAATTGCACACGACGGTTGCAGAGCATCGCTGGATCTTAAATACGCAACCGGCCTCCTATGAGCAAATTCACTTGTCGATGTTGGCAGGTTTGCTGGGCAATGTGGGCTGCAAGTTGGACGACGAAGACGTTTACTTGGGCGCACGCGGCATCAAGTTTTACCGTCACCCAGGCGCTCACTTGTCAAAAAAGCCAGGCCGCTGGACGGTGGTTTCTGAATTGGTTGAGACCACACGCTTGTTTGGTCGTGGCATTGCCAACATTGAACCCACTTGGCTAGAGCAAGTGGGGGGCCATTTGCTGCGCAAGCAACTCTTGGATCCGCACTGGGAAAAGAAGTCTGGCGAGGTGATTGCACTAGAGCGGGCCACGCTCTATGGCCTGGTGGTTTACAGCGGTCGACGCGTGCCCTTTGGCAAAGTGGACCCTCAAACAGCGCGTGAAATTTTCATTCGCGAGGCCTTGGTGCAAGGGCAGTGGGAAACACAACTGCCGTTCTTGGCGGCCAATCACAAGATGATTGCCAAAATCGAAGAGTTAGAGCACAAGTCGAGACGCCAGGACGTGTTGGTGGACGATGAGCTGATCTATGCTTTTTACGATCAGCAAATTCCAGCTGATGTGTGTTCGGGGCGATTGCTTGAAGCCTGGTATCGCAATGAAGTGAAGCGCCAACCAAAGTTGTTGGTGCTCAGCCGTGAAGAGTTGATGCGGCACGAGGCAGCAGGCATTACCACGCAGGCTTTTCCCAAAACCATTCGCTTGGGCGGTACCGACTGCAATGCCACCTATCTGCACGAACCGGGTGACGCGCGCGATGGCGTGACGGTGACCGTGCCTTTGTTTGTGCTGAATCAAGTGAGCGAAGAGCGTTGCGAATGGCTGGTACCCGGTTTGCTCAAAGACAAAATTCATGCATTGCTGAAAAGCTTGCCGCAAAAGCCACGCTCTAGGTTTGTGCCTTTGCCCGAGTCAGCGACTAAATTGGCGGAAGTCTTGGGGGCGGCAGACGTTTTTGGCACCGGCTCTTTAACCGACGCTTTGCTGAAGAAGGTGCGCGACATCACCAGTTTAGATGTGAAACGCGCAGACTTTAAGTTGGACATGCTCAGCCCGCACTTGTTCATGAACTTGCGTGTGGTCGATGAGCATGGTCGTCAGTTGGGCATGGGGCGTAACTTAGGGGCTCTCAAAGCCGATTGGGGTTCGCAAGCGCGAGGCGCATTTCAGGCACTGGCGCAGCTCAAGGTGCAACCCAGTGCGGGCCCAGTGGCAACTTCTCAGTCTGGTGCTGACAATGCGCAACAGCGTGCATTGGGTGCGCCTGGTGCGACTACAAAGGTCGCTGCTGATGCTTCAGCGAATCCATCACACAAGACGCCTGCTGTCTCGCAGCAACGCTATACCGCTTGGACTTTTGGTGATTTGCCTGAACTCATGGAGATCAACAAAGGCGGTCAAAGTCTGATTGGCTTTCCTGCATTGGTGGACTTGAACGATGCAGTGCAAATTGAAGTCTTTGACGAACCCGAGGTGGCAGCGCAAAAACACCGAGAAGGCTTGCGCCGTTTATTCGCATTGCAAATTAAAGATGCTTTGAAGTATTTGGAAAAAAATATTCCCGATTTGCAAAAGATGGCCGTGGCCTACATGCCTTTGGGCACGGCCGATGAATTGCGTCAACAAATCATTGAAGTTGCTTTGGACCGTGCATTCCTCATGGACCCGTTGCCTGCAGATGAGTCTAGCTTTAAGAAACGCATTGACGAAGGAAGAGGGCGCCTGACCCTGATTGCGAATGAAGTGGCGCGCTTGACCGGCAACATATTGATTGAATTTGCGGCTGCCACTCGCAAAATCAAAGACACCAAGAATGCACCCGACGCCACAGCCGATTGCTTACAGCAATTGCAACGCCTGATGCCCAAACGTTTCATGGCGCTCACACCTTGGACGCAACTGCAGCACTATGCCCGATATTTAAAAGCCATCGTGTTGCGCTTGGACAAATACCGCGCTGATCCTGCGCGCGATGCTGCGAAGTTGTTGGAACTCAAGCCACAAGAACAACGCTATTGGCGCTTGGTCGCCGAACGCAAAGGTGCTGTGGACGACCGAATGCTGGAATTTCGATGGCTATTAGAAGAATTGCGGGTGAGTTTCTTTGCGCAAGAACTTCGCACACCTCAACCGGTCAGTGTGAAGCGTCTCGACAAAGCATGGGCGCAGTTGAACCACTGAGGCTTTTGCTTAAGGTCACTTGATGGCGGTTTATGGCGCTTTATGTCACTTTGGGCAAAGTCATCAGGGGGATGTCTTTGTCTGCTGCCAACTTCTCGAGTTGCTGTCTGGTTTTGCCGCGCAAAAATGCCGCGATGGCCTCATGGGTTGACTTGGCAAACAAGGCCTTCATGTCTTTCACCTCAATGCCTGCTGCATTGCAAAGTGACTTTGCAAAATGCGGCTCTAATGCTGCCACGGCGACACGACCATTTTTGCAGGCGTACATTTTGTAGCCTGCATGGGCGCCTCCGACAGCACCCTTGGGCAAGGTCATGCCCCAATGTCTGGGCAACGCTAACCATGCCGCAGCATCGCTTAAGGCCACTTCGTGAAAGCTGCCTTTGCCTGAAGTGCGTTGGGTCAACGTGGCCTTGAGCACGGCTTCGCTGGCCATCATGGCGCCGCCCATGTCAGCAAACAAGCTGGCTGGCAAATCCATGCCTGGCACTAGATCGACCTCTGCTTGATACGTTAAATCATGACCTGGAATTTCTGCCAATGGGCCAGGTGCACCCACCACGCTGACCAAGCTGAGGCCAGGGTATTGTTTGTGCAATACCTTCCAGCCAAGTCCCAACTTATTCAGCGCGGAAGGTCTGAAAGAAGTGAGCAGCACATCGGTGCTTGCCAACAAAGCATGCAATGCTTGCTGACCTTTGGCATCTTTCAAGTCACAGGCGATTTGTTTGACGCCTTTGTGCAAGGTGTTGTAGCCATCGGGTGTGTAATGCGCCATCGGATCGCCAGCCGGTGGGTTCACTTTGGTGCAGGTCGCACCCATTTGCGCCAAGCGCATCAAGGCGGCTGGTCCTGGCAAGTTGAGCGCTAAGCTGACAACGCGAACACCGCGCAATGTGGAATCTTTGGCCATGACTGAAAAGAATTCGGTTGATTGAATTACACGCCCAAATGCTGGGCCATGATGTTGGGTTGTGATTGCAGCATCGCTGAACTGCCTTCAAACACCACTTCACCTTTGACCAAGATCACATTGCGATCGGTAATTTGGGTCACGTGTTTCCAGTTTTTGTCCACGATGATGCTGCTGATGCCGCTGTCTTTGATGACGCTGCAGATGCGCCAAATTTCGCGGGCAATGAGGGGCGCTAAACCTTCCGTGGCTTCATCCAAAATCAACACATCGGGGTTGGTCATCAAGGCCCGTCCAATGGTGAGCATTTGTTGTTCGCCGCCAGACAGTTGTTGACCGCCATGCCCTAGGCGTTCCTTTAAGCGGGGAAAGGTTTCAAGCACCCGGTCGTACGTCCAATCGTTTTGGCCTTGTGTGCCAGGACGCGCAGCCATCTTCAAATTTTCGACCACACTCAGGTTGCCAAAAATGCCACGGCCTTCGGGCACGTAGGCAATGCCTTGTTGTGCCACTTCGAAAATAGCCCGGTCGTTGGTGCGAACCCCTTTGATGTGAACGTCGCCAGAGCGCGGCGTCACGATGCCCATGATGGATTTGAGCAAGGTGCTTTTGCCCATGCCATTGCGGCCCATCAGGCCAATGGTTTCGCCGCGCTTCACTTCAAACTCAATGTTGCGAAGAATGTGGCTGGCCCCGTAATAACTGTTCAGGCCCTTCACTTGAATCAATGTATCGCTCATTTCAGTGATCCTCACCCAAGTAGGCGGCTTGAACACCCGCGTCCGCACGAACTGCGGCTGGCAGACCGCTGGCAATCACGGTGCCATTGACCATCACGGTCAGTTGATCGGCCAGGGTAAAAATGGCATCGATGTCGTGTTCGACCAGCATCATGGCGTGCGATGGTTTCAGGCGCAAAAGCAGCTGAACCATGCTGTCGGCTTCGGCAACACCCATGCCCGCCAAGGGCTCGTCTAGCAGCAGCACTTGAGGCTCGGTGGCCAGTGTCATGGCAATTTCCAATTGGCGTTGCTCGCCATGGCTGGCGGCACCGGCCAGGGTGTGGCGTCTGTTTTGGAGGCCAGCCAATTCAATGGCGCGTTCGGCACGTTCATTCACATCGTGCATGTGCTTGGCTTGCTGCAACCATGCGAATGGATTGAAGGGCATCGGTTGGCTGCGCGATTGCGCCGACAAACGCACGTTGTCCCAAACCGTAAAGCTTTTAAAAATGTTGGTCTTTTGATAGCTTCGACCCAGGCCATGTCGCGAGATTTTTTCCGGCGTCCAGCCCGTGATGTCTTGGCCATTCAAAGCCACATGGCCAGAAGTGGCGGGCAGGTCGCCTGTGAGCAAGTTGGTCAGCGTTGATTTGCCTGCGCCATTGGGTCCAATGACGGCATGAATTTCACCCAGACGCAAATCGACAGAAACTTCATTGACAGCCGTCAGACCCCCAAACTTTTTGGTGATCTTGTTGGCGCGCAATAGCAAGTTGTGCGTTGAATGTGCTTCAGTCATGACCTTGCTCCTTGCCTTTGAACAAGGTGGCAAACAATCCCAAAATACCGCGGGGCGCCAATACCACCAAAGCCACAATGAAAAGGCCCATCCAAAGTTGCCAATGTTTGCCCAAGTTAAAACCGCCAAGCTCAGGCAAGTCCTTGAACACATGCAACAAATACTCAAACGAGAAAGCGCCCACAATGGCGCCTGCAAAGTTGCCCATGCCGCCCAAGATCACCATCATGATGACGTGCGCACTCATGTGAAAACCCATCAGTTCAGGATTGACGTAGCCCGATTGTGCGCCCCATAAAAAGCCAGCCAGACCAGCCAGTGCGCCCGCCAAGGTGAACGCTGCCAATTTATGGTTGAAGGTGCCATAGCCCAAGGCGCGCATGCGGTGCTCGTTCACGCGAATGCCTGCCAGCGCACGGCCGAAAGGACTCCACAACAGGCGTCTTAAAAACACATAGACCAAGACCATGAGTGCCAGTGTGAAAAAGTAAAAAATGGTTTTGTTCTCTAAATCAAACAGCATGGCATCTGGTTTGAAGTTGATGTACAAACCATCCGAGCCGCCCAAGGCCTTGTTGTCAAAGAAGGCATAGAACACCATTTGCGCAAAGGCCATGGTGACCATGATGAAATAAATACCATGGGTTCGGACCACCAGAAAACCGATGATCAGCGCCAGCAAGGCCGATGCACCAATGGCCACTGGCATCGCCCACCACAAGGCAATGGGCTCACCAGGTGGTGTGATGAAGGCCAGTGCATAACCTGCCACACCAAAGTAGGCGGCGTGTCCCAAAGAGACCAAGCCAGTGACGCCTTGCAGCAAATCAAGGCTCATAGCAAAGATGGCCAAGATCATCATGCGCGTGACCATTTGCAAATAATAGTCAGAGCCTACAAATGGAAATGCCGCCAGGGCCAACAGCGCGGCGCCTAGCAAAATGTTCAAACTGCGCGGCAGTGTTTCAAGTGGGGCGTGTGAGTTGCTCATGCCATCCCCCTTAATTCTTGAACAAGCCTTCAGGCTTGTAAAGTAAAACAAGGGCCATCAGCACGTAGACCAACATGCCAGAAACTTGGGGCAGCAAGACTTTGCCGAATGTGTCGACCAATCCCACCAACAAGGCAGCAATGAGGGCGCCTTTGACAGAGCCAATGCCGCCAATCACCACCACCACAAAACACATGATCAGAACTTGCGAGCCCATGTTGGGGTAGACGCTGGAGACAGGAGCGGCCACCATGCCTGCAATGGTGGCCAGGCCAACACCCAGCGCGAACACCAGAGCATGAATCAGTTTGATGTTGACGCCCAGGGCTTCAGTCATTTCATGATTGAAAGCGCCTGCACGAATTTTCATGCCGAGGCGTGTTTTTGAAATGAGCAAGTAAAGGCCCAAAGCCAAGATCAAACAAACGCCCGACATGAACAAGCGATAAACGGGATACGACAAAGTGTCTGTGAGAGGAATCGAAGCGCTTAAGACATCGGGAATGGTGACACCATGCACATCGTCACCCCACAAAATAGAGCGCGCTTCTTCAAAAATGTAGATCAAGCCAAATGTCAGTAGCACTTGGTCCAGGTGGTCTCGTTTGTAAAAGTGTCTGAACAGCAGCCACTCCAATATCAAACCAAAAAGCACGGACAGCAAGGTGCCCAACAGGATGGCCATCGTTAAGCTTTGCGTCAGAGCGGCCAGAGAATACGCCAGATAGGCGCCCAACATGTAGAAACTGCCATGGGCCAAATTGACCACGCCCATGATGCCGAAGATCAAGGTGAGACCTGCGGCCAACATGAACAACAGCAAACCGTACTGAACACTGTTCAGCAATTGGATGAGGAAATTGACGA
>CANGCI010000062.1 GCA_947451995.1 Comamonadaceae bacterium
ACATGTCGTAGCGCCATTGTTTCCAATGCCCTGCGCGCAGGTAATGTTCGCTTTCAGTCATGCGACGTGCTGTGGCCATCAACAGGGCGAAACCAAAATCAGCGGTGGTTTCGGTGAGCACGTCGGGCGTGTTGGTGGCTGTGATGCCCAATTGCGTCAACGCAGGGACATCGAAATTGTTATAGCCCACGGCCATGTTGGCTGCAATTTTCAAGCGAGGTTGCGCAGACAAGGTTTGCCCATTGACAGGGTCGGTACCCGTGGTCAGAGCGCCATCATGCTGACTCAAGGCCAGCCGCCAGGATTCTGGCGTCCACGGTGTGTCATCTTGATTGGACGTGACATCAAAGTTCACAGACAGTCCGTCAATGATCGATTGAAAAATAGGCCGTGCCACCAATAACTTAGGTTTCATGAATTTCTCTCTCTGAATGAATCGTGAATTGCGCAAGACATCAATGGGTCAACTGGTATTCGAGGACATAGAAAAGTGCGCCACCGAAGTAGCCCATCAAGGCGAGCAAACTGATCTTCTTGGCATACCAAAGAAAATCAATCTTTTCCAAACCCATGGCCGCCACACCTGCGGCAGAACCAATGATCAAAATAGAGCCGCCGGTGCCAGCGCAGTAAGCCATGAATTCCCAAAGGAAGCTGTCGGCTGGATATTGCGCCAGGCTGTACATGCCCATGGATGCAGCCACCAAAGGCACATTGTCAACAACGGCACTGACCAAACCAATCAGGATCACGATAACGTCCAAGCGCCCCACCACATCGTTCAGCCACTGTGCAACAGCCGTTAGGATGTGTGCATGCTCCAAGCTGGCCACCGCCAACAAAATGCCGACAAAAAACAAGATGGAACTCATGTCGATGCGCGTTAAGGCACTGACCAATGTGAGGTGTTCTTTGTCTTCATCTGATTTGTGACGGTGCACCAAATCACCCACCAGCCACAGCAAGCCCAAGCCAAACAAGATGCCCAAAAACGGAGGTAAATGCGTGAGGGTCTTAAAAGCAGGCACCGCCACCAAAATACCCAGGCCCAAGAAAAACATCAGTTGACGCTCAAATGCTGTCGTCTCAATTTGACCATGGTTGATTTCTCGCACGGGCGCCTCGACCAAGCGGCCGCGCAAAATCCAAGCAGTTGCAGCCAAAGGCACCAACAAATTGATCATGGAGGGGATGAACAAACCTTTCATGATTTCGACCGTGGTCACCTGGCCGCCAATCCACAGCATGGTGGTGGTAACGTCACCAATGGGCGTCCAAGCGCCGCCTGCATTGGCTGCAATGACAATCATGCCCGCGAAGAACAAGCGATCGTCGCGCTTTTCAAGCAACTTTTTCATCAAGGACACCATCACGATGGTGGTGGTGAGATTGTCCAAAATAGAACTGAGAAAAAAGGTCACAAAACCCACCAAGCACATGAGGCTTGAGAGCTTCGTGGTTTGAATGCGCGCAGTGATCACCTCAAAGCCATCATGCGCATCAACAACCTCCACGATGGTCATGGCACCCATTAAGAAGAACACAATTTGCGCTGTGGACATCAGCGAGTCGCTGATGGCGGCATCCACCACTTTGGCTTCGGGTCCTGCAATGGCATAAACGGTCCACAACAAGCCAGCACCAATCAATGCTGTAGCGGACTTGTTGATTTGCAAAGGGTGCTCAAACGCAATGGCGGCATAGGTCAGCACAAAAATAAGGATCAACAAGGTGTTCACTGAATGTCCTCAATCTCAAAGACCTGTCGAAGGTAGGCCAGATAGTTTTGGTCCTCACACATGCCCTTGCCGGGGGAGTCTGACAACTTGGCAACAGGTTGTCCGTTGCACTTCACCATCTTGATGACAATTTGCAAAGGCTCGTAGCCCAAGTCGTTGGTCAGGTTGGTGCCAATGCCAAATGCCAGCAGACATCGGCCGTTGAACTGTCTGAACAAGTCAATGGTTTTGGGCACGGTCAGCCCGTCGCTGAAAATCAGCGTTTTGGTGAGCGGGTCGACACGATTGGCACGGTAATGCGCAATCATGCGCTCACCCCAAATGAAGGGGTCCCCACTGTCGTGACGCGCACCATCAAACAACTTACAGAAGTACATGTCAAAGTCACGCAGAAAGGCATTGAAGCCATAGACGTCACTCAAAGCAATGCCAAGGTCGCCTCGGTACTCACGGGCCCAAGACTCAAAGGCAAAGACTTGACTGTCGCGCAGTCGCGGGCCCAAAGCTTGACAAGCTTGCAAGTACTCATGCGCCATGGTGCCCAAAGGCGTGAGGCCCAGCATGTATGCAAAATGCACATTGCTGGTTCCAGCAAACTGGCCATTCGGACCTGAACCCAGTCGGCCAATCAACACACGCAACACTTCTTCATGCCAGGCACGAGAAAATCTGCGACGAGTGCCGTAATCGGCAATCTTCAATGATTTCAGATCGTCCGCTTGCAGTTGTTTGATTTTGGTGTCGAGACGGCTACGGCCTTGCATCAAATCGGGCAATCGCTGAGTGTTTCGAAAGTAGACCTCGTTGACAATGGCCAACACGGGGATTTCAAACAGGATGGTGTGCAGCCAAGGTCCTTGAATGACGATGTCAATTTCACCCGCCAAATTGGGCGTGACCTGAATGTATTTTTCATTCAGCTTGAACAAGCCTAAGAAATCAACAAAGTCGCTTTTGATGAAGCGCAAAGAGCGCAAATAAGCCAGCTCATCTTCTTTGAAATGCAGGCTGCAAAGCGATTTAATTTCGCTTCGAATTTCTTCAACGAAAGGTGCCAGTTCGACGCCAGGATTTCGGCATTTGAAGCGGTACTCAACTTGTGCACCGGGAAATTGATGCAGAACCACCTGCATCATGGTGAACTTGTAAAGGTCCGTGTCCAGCAAACTGGTAATGATCATGTCGAAAATGGGGCTAAGAAGATGACCCTGCAGTGTACGTGAAGCCAGTCTCTTTCAGATGCTTGGGGGCTCAGGATAAACGCGGCTTTTCTGCCCTATTGATGCCCAGAAAGCGCCAAGGACGCTTCAGGAGAACTCAAGGCCCCGCCGGCCAAGTTCAAGATCTGGTCAGCCAGGGGGTTCAAGGTCCGATTTTGCTCAGCAATCAACAGGGTATAGCCCTCCTGTTTCAAGCGCGCCAAAGCATTCGAAATGGACTGCACCAGAACAGGTGCAATGCCCTCACAAGGTTCATCCAGCAACAACATCTTGGCCTGCGTCATCAGGGTTCTGGCCAAGGCCAACATTTGCTGTTCTCCGCCACTCATTTGGGCAGCAGGTCGCTCCAACATGCCTGCCAAGGCCGGAAACAAATCCAGGATGTCTTGAACATTGACAGAAACCTTTTGCGGCGTGTTTCGCATCTTGCCCTTTGGCACTGCAATCTCCAAGTTCTGCCGCACCGTGAGTGCCGTGAAAATGCGCCGATCTTCAGGCACATAGCCTAAGCCAAATTCTGATCGTTGGTAGGGCGGCAAATTCATCAGCACTTGACCCTGCCACGAGATATGGCCTTGCACATTGGGCATCAGTCCGATGATGGATTTCATCAAAGTTGACTTGCCAGCACCGTTCAAGCCATGGATCAAGACCAGACTGCCACTGGGCACTGAAAACGAGACATCAAACAAAACCTGCGCTTCACCGTAAAAAGCATTCAGATGCTTGACTTCAAGCATGTCGCCCCCCTTTCAGTCAGGGCAAAACCAGTTCCTAAGTATCTCGCGCGAACGTCAGGATGTGCTGCCATGTCTTCGGGCAAGCCTTGCGCAAGCAGCTGGCCTTCCATCAACACCAAAACACGATCGGCCACACCAAACACGGCGTCCATGTTGTGCTCGGTATACAGCACCGTTGTGCCTTGTTGGGTCAGCTTTCGAATACGCGCCATCATGTCAAGACGCTCATCAGGCGACAAGCCCGCTGCAGGCTCGTCTAGCAGCAGCAAGCCTTGTTCAGGATGGGGCAAACCTGCCATGGCCATCGCCAACTCCAAACGTTTTTTGTTGCCATAAGACAAATGCGCCGCTGAGTCATGAAGTGCGTCCAAGCCCAACTCTTCCAAGCCCATGGTCTGGGCCCAAGCAAGCGCAGCATCGTGGTCACAATCGTCCAAGCTGTCCAAAGCAGACACACCCTTGTTTGCCTTCAAGACCAATTGCAAGTTTTGCATGACGGTGAGCGCTTCAAAGACTTGTGCAACTTGGAAAGTTCTGCCGATGCCCAAGGCACGGCGTTCGGTGACAGGCACTTGCATCAAATTTTGATGGCGCCAAACCACTTGTCCTGAGGTGGCGTTTTGCTGACCCGCAAGGCAAGCAAAACAGGTTGACTTGCCAGCACCATTGGGGCCGATCAAAGCAACACATTCACCCTGTTGCAATTCGAAGCTGACACCTCGCAAGGCATGAACGCCCGCATACTGGTGTTGCAAATTTTGAACTGACAGCACGGTGCTCATGAGTGGCCTCCGCGCCATGGACCCTGTCGGCGACGCCAACCCCAAATACCCTCAGGCGCAAACACCATCAGCAACATGATGAACAAGCCCAGGAAGCCACGCCAGTATTCAAAGTGTCGGCCCATTTCGGATCCCACACCCACCAAGAAAGCACTGCCAGACAAGGCGCCTAACAAATGGTGAACCCCGCCAAGCAACACGATCATCAACGCGTCCACAGAGTTTGCAACCGAAGCCACCGATGGGAAAACAGCCCCTTTGCTGATCGCCCATAAACTGCCTGCCAACCCTGCCAGGCTGGCACTTAACCAAAACACGCGATTGTTCAAAGTCCGCACATTCAAACCACTCGCCGTGGCACGCAAAGGTGCATCGCGGCCAGCCTGCAGCGCAGCCCCCATGCTGGAGCGGACCAAACGTGCCAGCCCCAGCACAGACAGCGCACTCAGAGTGATCAAGGCCCATTGAAACGCCGTACGTGATGTGCTGGGCAACAGCTGCAATCCAATCAGTCCGTTGTCACCGCCGGTGAAGCTGATCCACTGACTTGCACTTGCCCATACCATCTGCGCAAAGGCCAAGGACAACATCGCCAAATAAACACCTGCACTTCTTTGTAGCAAGCCCGACATCGCATAGGCCGCCAAACCCGCACACGCCGTACCACAGAGGGCGGCCTGCCACGCATTGAAACCCCAATGCAAATGACTCAAGGCCGCTGCGTAGGCACCCAAACCAAAATACGCGGCATGGCCAAAACTGACCCAACCCGACAAGGCCATCATGGCCTGTAAGCTGATGCCAAACAGCATCATGATGAAAACATCTTCCAGCACATGCTGGGTGTAATCATCGACCCACGCCATCAACACACTCAGCACCAGCCAAGCCAGGCCTGTCGACAAGATCAAAACACGCTGCGATGTCCAGCCCTTGAAAGCCGCCACTTCTTCACGGGGTGCAGCGCCTGGCAACTCGCCCATCAAGCCTTGCGGTCGCCATGCCAAGACCATGGCCATGGTGAGAAAGATCAACACCAAAGTGGCTTGCGGGAAAAAATAAATGCCGAAGGCATGAACACAACCGATCAGGACAGCCGCAAAAAAGGCACCTGAGATGCTGCCCAGTCCCCCCATGACAACCACCACAAAAGTTTCGACCACCATTTGCAAATCCATCTGCAAATTGGCGGGCTCACGGGGCAATTGCAGAGCGCCAGCCAACCCCGCCAAGCCACAACCCAACACCACCACACCCATCATCAAGGGCGCAGGATTGACGCCCAAGGCATCCAACATGTCACGGTCTTGTGTGGCCGCACGAACTTGTCGACCCCATCGCGTTTGCGTGAGCAACAAATGCAAGGCCAGCCAAACCAAAGGGCCTAACAACAAAGTCACCAATTGCCATTGTGGGAAAAAGTCTTCACCGATTTGAATCGAGCCTTTGAGGCCAGGAAAACGGGGTGCAAAAACTTCAGCAGGCCCCATCCACGCCAGCAACACATCGTGAACCACCAGACTCAAGCCAAAGGTGGCCACCAAGGGGTAAAGCGGCGGCGAGGCTCGAAGGGGTCTGAACAAACACCATTCTGCAGCCGCCCCCAACAGTGCGGCGGCGCAGGCACCGGTCAACATGGCCAACAAATAGAGGTGCGCTTGTTCAGACCAAGACGGCACCCATTGCGTGAGCAAATGACCTGCAAGCATGGCCCCCAGCATGTAAAAACTGCCGTGCGCAAAATTGACAATGCGGGTCACGCCAAAGACCAAGGTCAGGCCGGCCGCCATCATGAACAGCGTGCTTGCGTGGCTGAGGCCATTCAAGCATTGAATGAACCAAAAACTCATTCAACCCAATGCGTGAAGTCGCGTGCATCCACACGCGTTGTCTTGAACGTGTTGACCAACGCAGTTTCATCGGCATAACCCAGCGCCATACCGCACACCATCATTTCGTTGTCACCAGCGCCAACGTGTTTGAAAATAATTTTAGAAAAATTATTCCAAGCCGCTTGCGGGCAGGTGTGCAAACCGCGCGCACGTGCCGCCACCATCACGCTTTGCAAGAACATGCCGTAGTCCAGCAAACTGCCGCGGCCCATGACCTTGTCAATGGTGAAAATCAAACCCACAGGCGCTCCAAAGAAACGGTAGTTTTGCTGATGCTGCAAATGCATCTTTTCTTTGTCGCCTTTTCCAATGCCCAGAACGCCATAAAGACCAAAGCCGCATTCACGTCGGCGGTCAATGAAGGGACTCACCCATTTGCTGGGGTAGTAATCGTATTCCTCTGCGTGCTCGGCAGCCAAAGCAGGATTACTTGCCATGGCGTTGTGCACATCGCAGACTTCGTTCACCAATTTGTCCTTGGTGGCGCCTTGCACCACATACACACTCCAAGGTTGCGTGTTGGTACCACTGGGGGCACGCGCTGCAACTTGCAACAATTCTTCCAGCACCGATTTCTGAACGGGCTTGTCTAAAAATGCGCGCGCAGAAAAGCGGCTCAAGATGGCAGCATCAACGCTATCGGCATCTGCCACCACCGTGCTCACTTGAGAGGATGTCAGTTCTTTCATGAAAGGGTCTCCAAGACTTGAATAAAGGATTCGGTTAAAGGCTGAGGACGGCGCGAGGCTTTGTTCACATACACATGCACAAAGTGGCCACGTGCAGCGGTCAAGGGCTCGCCCTGCGCAAACAAGCCCACTTCGTAGCGCACACTGGACGTTCCGCGATGAGCGACGCGAATGCCAGCCTCAATGGTTTGGGGAAATGCCAAAGGCGCAAAGTAATTGCATTGTGTTTCGACCACCAAACCAATGGTGTCACCTTGATGAATCTCCAAGGCACCTTGTTCAATCAGGTGCGCATTCACAGCCGTGTCAAACCAGCTGTAGTACACAACATTGTTCACGTGGCCATACACATCGTTGTCCATCCATCGGGTGGTGATGGGACGGAAGACGCGATAGGCACTGCGAGGCAAAGGCGCCGGCTTGGCATCGGCTTGGGGCGACTGAGGGGCGTTAGAAGTCATAAGCCTCGATTTTGCCAGTGAAGCCAATGGTCCATCGCAAGTTGCCAGGTGTTCATTTGCAGTTGGACGGTCTGGGACAAATCATGCCCATAACCGCCGCCCATGCAAATGAGTATGGGCAGGCCCTGCGCTCGAACCCAGTCAAAGACCCTTTGATCTCGCCGCCTCATCCCCTCTTCCGTGAGCTTAAGTCGCCCCAAACGATCTCCCTCATGGGCATCAGCTCCGGCCAAATAAATGACAAATTGAGGTTGAAAGCGTTGCGAAACTTGCGCCAGCGCGTCGTCCAATGCCTCTAAATAGGCCTCATCTGAACAGCCATCAGGCAAACCCACGTCCAAATCGCTGTTGACTTTGCGAAAGGGAAAGTTCTTTTCGCCGTGAAGCGACAGGGTGAAAACACTCGAATCCGTCGCAAAAATGTCGGCTGTGCCGTTGCCCTGATGGACGTCCAAATCAATGACCAAGACCTGTAAACCCTGCTTGGTCACCCTGAAATGCTCCATTTGAAGTACGCGGGCCGTGACAGCGATGTCATTGAACACACAAAAGCCCCCACCCTGGTTGGCGCTGGCGTGGTGGGTTCCCCCTGCCAAATTGCCTGCAATACCTTCCCGCATGGCCACTCTGCCCGCCGCGATCGAGGCCCCTGCAGACCGAACTGAGCGCTCCGCCATGGCTGGCGTCCAAGGAAACCCGATTTCGCGCTGGGCTTGGGGGCTCAGACTCCCCGTTTTGACGGCCAAAACATAGTCTGGTGCATGTGCCAATGCCAACTCACCCTCTGTTGCCGCAGGTGCCTCCAGCAGCTGAACCCCCAAAAGCTCACGGGCAACACGCTCTCGGAGCATGCTGTACTTGGCCATGGGAAAGCGATGCCCCTCTGGCAGCGGCAGTACAAAATGGTCTGAATAAAAGGCCTTCATGACCCGATTGTGACGAATTTCAATTTCTAGAACGCCGACTCTAAAATGCTGCAACGCAACAAAAACCCCTTGTAATTGGCTTTGGAGTCCCTAAAATCCAAACCATGCTGCACTGCAACAAGATGTTAGGCCAAGCGTCAAGCAAAGCCGGTTCGGAGCAGTCCCTTGAAACTTTTTTAAATTAACGGAGAAATCATGATGACTACTGAACAAATCGTTGCATCCCACAAAGCCAATGTCGAAACCCTCTTCGGTTTGACACACAAAGCCTTCGAAGGCATGGAAAAATTGGTCGAATTGAACTTGACAGCCACCAAGGCTGCCTTGAGCGAGTCTGCACAAAGCACCAAAGCTGCTATGAGCGTGAAAGACGCCCAGGAATTGTTGGCATTGCAAGCTAACTTGTTCCAGCCTTTGGCTGAGAAAACAGCTGCTTACAGCCGTCACCTCTATGACATCGCTTCTGGAACTTCTAACGAATTCACCAAAGCTTTGGAAGCTCAAACAGCTGCCGCTCAAAAGCAATTCGCTAACTTGGTGGACTCTGCCACTTCCAACGCACCTGCTGGTTCCGAAACCGCTGTTGCCGTGATGAAGAGCGCCGTGTCTGCTGCCAACAACGCTTACGAATCAGTTCAAAAAGCTGTGAAGCAAGCCACCGACATGGCCGAAGCCAACATCGCCGCTGTGACCAACACAGCTGTGAACACAGCAAAGACAGCTTCTAAAAAGCGTTAATCAGCCAAGCGCCAACCCTGACTTGCGAGTCGGGGCTGTGTAATACAAAAAAGCCGGTGACACACCGGCTTTTTTCATGGTCACGCCAAACAAGCTTTGCCACTCATGGCTTCACAGCATAGCCTGCCAAGATTTCCTTCAAGCGCGGCAACTGTTTCAGCATGGCCTCCCTGCCCGCTTCGATGGATCGACGTCGCGCTGCAAAATCGGCGCTTTTAACGCCCATCAAAGAAGGCTTGACCACCACATCCGCATCTTTCAACAAGACAGTGTTCAAACTTTTGCCCATGATGTTGAAGGTCTGCATCAAAATTTGAAAAGTGTCGGAGGCAGGGCTACCCTCTGGGTCTGTCGAAATGTCCACCGCAATCACCACATTGGCGCCCATGTCGCGGGCTTGTCGAACAGGCACGGGGGAGACCAAACCACCATCCACATATTCCCGGGCACCAATCTTGACGGGTTGAAACACGGCGGGAACCGCACTAGAGGCACGGACTGCTGAACCCGTGTTGCCGCGTCTGAACAAGACAGGTTCACCACTGTGCAGATCGGTGGCCACAATGCCCAACGGCAATTTCATTTGCTCAATCAAACGACCGCCCACCTGGGTGTTCACATAGCGCGCCAAAGCTTCGCCGCGCAATGCACCGCGGTTCAAAATGGGCATCATCCAATCGGTAATTTCAGCCTCCTCCATGGTCTCGGCCACGCGCTTGAGTTGGACGCTGTTTTTGCCACTGGCATACAAGGCTGCAACCAAGCTGCCTGCAGAAGTGCCCACAACCAAGTCTGGTTGTATGCCTGCTTCTTCTAAAACTTGAATCACCCCCACGTGTGCAAAACCACGCGCCGCGCCGCCGCCTAAAGCCAAGCCGAGGTGCAATACCTTAGGCGCTGCGGGAGGCTCGCCTACTGCCGTGACAGTTGGGCTGTCTGTTTGGCTTTGTGGTGGCTTGGCCGCGTTGAGATCTGGTGGTTTCACGCTGGCACAGCCTGCCAACAAAATAGCGCTTAAAAGCCCTAAGCATGCCGAGCGCTGAAACAGCCAAGCACCTAAAGAGTTCAACCGCCACTCAGACATAAGCTTCACTTGCATAATGATGAAAGTACATTGAGGATTCAAAATATGGAACACAGCACGGGTCAAGCATCACGCTGGACATCAGGCTTCATCGTCTTCGGCGCTTTATCAGCCGCCATTTCAGTGATTGGCGCCGCATATGCTGCGCATGGTCAGAGTTTATACGGCAGTTCACCGGCCATGGTTCAGTCGGCATTGCAATTGATGCAATTTCACGCACTGGGTTTGGTCATGGTCGGCGTTCTAAGCCAATTCCGGCCTCAAGAAAAACGCCTGCAGATCGCAGGCGTTTTGTTCTTGCTAGGCATCCTTCTGTTCTCTTGCAACATATTGCTTCGCGCTTGGCATGACATTCAAACTTTCCGGGCCTTGGTGCCATGGGGTGGCACCTGTTTCATCTTAGGCTGGTTGGCTTTGGTCTTGGCTTATGTTCGCAAGGAAAAAAACATCAAGCCGCCACAGGGGTCCGAATCAGGTGATCAAACGCACTGAGGGCTGCTTTGGCGCCCTCACCGGCCGCAATCACAATTTGTTTGTACGGCACGGTGGTGCAATCGCCTGCGGCAAACACGCCTGGCACGTTGGTATGACCCTTGGCGTCCACCACAATCTCACCGAATTTGCTCAGCTCAAAAGTGTCCTTCAAAAACTCGGTGTTGGGAATCAAACCAATTTGAACGAACACACCTTCTAAGGCCACGTGGTGTTCTTCTCCTGACGCACGATCTTTGAAACGAATGCCATTGACAACACTGCCGTCTCCGGTAATTTCGGTGGTCTGCGCATTGGTGTGAATGGTGACGTTGTTCAAGCTCTTGAGCTTGTTCACCAGCACCGCATCGGCCTTGAGTTGATCGGCAAACTCAATGACCGTGACGTGGGCCACGATGCCAGCCAAATCAATGGCCGCTTCAATGCCAGAGTTGCCACCGCCAATGACGGCCGTGCGCTTGCCCTTGAACAAAGGACCATCGCAATGCGGGCAATACGCCACGCCTTTGTTTTTGTATTCTTGCTCGCCTGGTACATTGACATTGCGCCAGCGGGCGCCGGTTGAAAGAATCACGGTGCGCGCACTCAAAGCGCCGCCATTTTCCATTTGCACTTGAATCAGACCGCCAGGCTCTGTGGCAGGTACCACTTTGGCTGCCTTCTGTAAATTCATGATGTCGACACCATAGTGGCGAACTTGTTGCTCTAAGGCCGCGCCAAATTTGGGACCGTCTGTCTCCAAAACAGAGATGTAGTTTTCAATGGCCATGGTGTCGTTCACTTGACCGCCAAATCGCTCTGCAGCCACACCCACGCGAATGCCTTTGCGTGCAGCATAAACTGCAGCAGCAGCGCCTGCAGGACCACCGCCCACAATCAACACATCAAAGGCTTCTTTGGCACTCAGTTTGGCGGCTTCACGGTCTGCAGCGCCCGTGTCCAATTTGGCCACGATCTCTTCAACACTCATGCGGCCTGAACCAAACACTTTACCGTTCAAGAACACCATGGGCACGGCCATGATTTCGCGTTCGGTGACTTCTTGCTGGAAAGCACCGCCTTCAATCACCACGGTCTTGACCTTGGGGTTGAAGATGGCCATCAGCGACAAAGCCTGCACCACGTCTGGGCAGTTGTGGCAGGACAAAGACATGTAGACCTCAAAATTGAAGTCACCATCCAAGGCTTTGATGGCATCGAGCACGTCTTGCTCAACCTTGGGTGGATGGCCACCGGTCCAGAGCAAGGCCAACACCAAAGAGGTGAACTCGTGACCCAATGGCAAGCCAGCAAAACGAACACCCTGTGTTTCGCCTTCACGCACCACCACAAAGGATGGTTTGCGAGCGTCGTTGCCGGACGTGTCCAATGACACTTTGTCTGACAAACTCACAATGGTTTCCAGCAGGCTGCGCATTTCCACGCCAGTCTCACTGTCGTCCAAGGATGCAATCAAGCGGATGGGGCTTCGC